>DASSQL010000152.1:0-15307 GCA_035702525.1 Ornithinibacter sp.
GGGTTGTCGCCCAGCACGCCGTCGGCCTGCAGGAACGGCAGCAGCCGCGAGGCCAGCTCGTCGACCTCGAGCCCGCGGATGTGCACGCCGTTGAGCCAGTCGAGCTTCTTGAGGTCGAAGATCGGGCCGACCGGGTTCACGTCGTGCCAGTCGAAGCGCTGCGAGAACTCCTCGAAGCCGAACACCTCGACGTCCTCACCCTCGGCGCCCTCGGCCGGCGGGTAGGCCAGCAGCGCGAGGAAGTTGACCAGCGCCTCGGGCAGGTAGCCCTGCTCCTGGAACCAGGTGAGCCGGGCGGCGGGGTTCTTGCGCTTGGAGATCTTCGACTTGTCGGTGTTGCGCAGCAGGGGCATGTGGGCGAACGCCGGCGGGGTCAGGCCGAGCCACTGGTAGAGCAGCACGTGCTTGGGGGTGGAGGAGATCCACTCCTCGCCGCGTACGACGTGGGTGATGCCCATCTCGTGGTCGTCGACGACGACGGCGAGGTGGTACGTCGGGAAGCCGTCGGCCTTGAGGATCACCTGGTCGTCCGGGCGCGGCGCCGACACGCGGCCGCGGATCAGGTCGTCGAACTCGAGCGGGGCGTCATCGGGGATGAGCATGCGCACGACGGGCGTCGGCGAGAACCCGGGCAGCTCGCGGCGCTGCTCCTCGGTCTTGCCGACGCAGAGGCGGTCGTAGCCGGTGGGCTGCTTGGCCTTCTGCTGGGCCTCGCGCATCTGCGCGAGCCGCTCGGTCGAGCACCAGCAGTGGTACGCCTTGCCGTCGGCGAGCAGCCGCTCGACGTAGGGCGTGTAGGTGTCGAGCCGCTCGCTCTGCCGGTACGGCGCGCACGGGCCGCCGACGTCCGGGCCCTCGTCCCAGGTGAGCCCGAGCCAGCGCAGCGTGTCGAACACCTGCTTCTCGGAGTCCTCACGGAAGCGGGCCCGGTCGGTGTCCTCGATGCGCAGCACGAAGCGGCCGCCCTGCTGGCGCACGAAGGCCAGGTTGAACAGCGACATGTACGCGGTGCCGACGTGCGGGTCGCCGGTCGGCGACGGCGCCACGCGCAGCCGCACGGTGCCGGGGAGGTCGGGGGTGTCGGTCACGGGGGGCTCGCTCTGCTCGCTGCGGTGACGGCCGGCGTGCGAGTCCTCGCCCGCGCGGTCGTCCTGGGTGCCGGCATGACGGCCTGCCGGGGACTGCTCGCTCATGGTGGCCGTCAGCCTAGTGACGCACGAAGGGGTTGCTGAGCACCCCGATGCCGTCGACCTCGACCTCCACCCGCTGGCCCGCCTCGACCAGGCCGACCCCGGCGGGGGTGCCGGTGAGGATGACGTCGCCGGGCAGCAGCGTGAACGCCTTCGACGCGTGCGAGATCAGCGTGGCCACGCCGTGCACCATGTCGGAGGTCGGGCCGTCCTGCACGACGGCGCCGTCGAGCCTGGTGGTGATCCGCTGTGCCGACGGGTCGAGGTCGGTCTCGATCCACGGCCCGAGGGGGCAGAAGGTGTCGAAGCCCTTGGCGCGGGCCCACTGCCCGTCGGCGCGCTGCAGGTCGCGCGCGGTGACGTCGTTGGCGACGGTGTAGCCGAAGACGGCCGACAGGGCGTCATCGGGCTCGAGGTCCTTGGACAGCCGGCCGATGACGACGGCGAGCTCGCCCTCGTAGCCGACCTCGGACGTCTGCGGCGGCATCACGACCGGGTCGCCGGGGCCGACGACGGCGGTGTTCGGGATGAGGAACATCATCGGCTCGGCCGGGGTGTCGTTGCCCATCTCCTTGGCGTGGTCGGCGTAGTTGCGGCCGATGCCGATCACCTTGCTGCGCGGGATCACCGGGGCGAGCAGCCGCACGTCGTCGATGTCGTGCACCGTGCCGGTCAGCTCGATGCGCAGGTAGAGCGGGTCGCCGGTGATCTCGGCGATCTTCTCCCCTGCCCCGTCGACCAGACCGTATGCCGGGTCGTCGCCCGTGGTGAACCTCGCGATGCGCATGGGTTCCAGCCTAGGGCCGGCCGGCGGGCGACCGCGCCGCGGGCCGCGGTCGCCGCTCAGAGCCGGGCGGCGACCGCCCCGGTCATCACGGCGTAGCCGGTGTCGTTGGCGTGGATGTCGCCGAGCTGGCACATCCAGGTCCACGCGCAGATCGTGGCGACGTTGGTCGGCACCGGTCCGCCCAGCGCCGGCACGTTCACCGGTGTGGTGACGGTGCTGCGGAAGGCCGTCGAGACGTCGGCGACGTCGGCACCCACCGAGGCGGCCGAGCCGGCGATGATCGTGTTCAGGGCGGCCTGCAGGGCCACCGACTGCTGCGCGAGCGCCTGGCCGGCCGCACCCGTGAGGTAGGCCGCGAGGAACGGGTTGTAGTAGTTCAGCACGACGATGCGGGCGCCCGGCGCGGCGGCGTGCAGCTGGGCGAGCACCTGCGGCAGCAACCGCTGCACGTCGCCCAGGCCCTGCTGGATGCAGACGAGGTCGATGCCGAGCGGGCTGCGGCTGACGCAGCGCTGCACGTCGTTGGCCCCGATGTCGATGGTCACCAGCCGGGTGGTGCGGCTGTGGGCGTGCAGGAACTCCACGGACTGGGCCAGCTGGGTGCCCTCGTCGTACGCGCAGCGACCGCCGGCCACCATGGTCACGACCGTCTCGCCGCTGCAGGCGACGTTGACCAGCTTGGTCTTGGCCGTGTCGGCCTTGACCGCGTCGAGCACGCCCCCGACGTAACCACCGGTCTTGTCGTCGCCCTGGCCGGGCTGGTAGCCGGCGGCCAGCGAGTCACCCATGGCGAGGTACCAGCCCATGGCGTTCGAGGAGGAACCCGGCGCCGCCGGAGCCTGCGCGGATGCCACGGGCGCCGACAGGCCCCCGAGTGCGAGGACGGCGACGACGACGGCCCACCTGCGACGATGCATGTCTTACGCTCCCTTGCCGGGCGGCACCGTTGCCGCGCCCGGCCGACTCTAGGCGGTGGTCCCGGCCGGCGGAAGGGGCGTCGAACCCGCCACGGCAGCCGCGGGGCCGAAGGGGGCCGACGCAGGGCGGACGGAGTCGCGCGCGATCAGGAGACGCCGGCCTTCTCGGCCGCCCTGGCGAGCACCCGGGCCACGGTGGCCGCGCCCTCGTCGGTGAGGTGGATGTCGGCGGCGGTGCAGATGTTGGTGAGCGTGCAGATCGCCGCCGCGTTCTTCGGCACCGACCGCCCGTTGATCGTCGTCGGCGTCGTGTCGTTGGTCGAGAACGCCTGGTCGAGCCCGACGAACGTGGTGCCGGAGGACTTGGCGGCCGACTCGATGGCGGTGCTGAGCGCGGTGTACGCCTTGGCCGCGGCGTCGACCCCCTTCACCGGCTGGTTCAGCGCCTTCGCGGCGAGCCAGGGGTTGTAGTAGCCGAGCACGAGCACCGGCACGTCCGCACCCGCGGCGGCCCGGAGCCGCTTCAGGATCGTGGGCAGGTTCTTCTTCACCGTGCCGACACCCGCGGTGACGCACGCGGTGTCGATCTGCGCCCCGCCCCGCACGCAGCGCAGCAGGTCGTTGCCGCCGATGTCGATCGTCACGAGCGAGACGTCGTCGCTGGCCTTCAGCAGCTTCTCGGCCTGGTCGAGCTGGCTGCCGGCGGCGAAGTCGCACTTCCCGCCCTTGACCAGCGAGGTGGTCGTCTCGCCGCTGCACCCGAGGTTCTCCAGGGTGAGGGCGGCCCCGCCCGCGCCGATCCGGGTCGCGGTGAGCGCCGGGTAGGCCGTGTCGCGCAGCTCGGCGCCACCGGGCTGGTAGCCCGCGGCCAGGGAGTCACCCAGGGCCACGTACAGGCCGCCGGTACCGGTCGAGGGTGAGGCGGACGGTGACGCGGACCCGGTGGCGGACGCGGATGCCGTGGGCCGGCTCGCGCTCGACGCGGCCGGCTCGGGGTCGCCACCGCACGCGGTGAGGGCGAGGGTCAGCGCGACCACGGCAGCGAGCGGGATGGTCGTACGCATGATCAGGGGCCTCGTCGGTCTCTCGGAGATGGTCGGTGGCGCGGCTGCTGCCGCTGCACCCCATCGTCCCTCACGACGAACGGGACCCGCCCCGGGGTTCCCGGCGCCACGCCCGGGACGCGGATGGCCGGGATCTCCCCCACCCCCGGCCACGGCGTCACTACCGTTCGTCCTGAGGCAGTTCCCTTCGACCAGGAGCGTGTCATGTCGTTCAGCCAAGCCGTCAGCAGCGTCCTGCTCAACAAGTACGCCACCTTCTCCGGGCGCGCGCGCCGCAGCGAGTACTGGTGGTGGTACCTCTTCGTCACCATCGTGTACGTCATCGGCGGCATCCTCGACCGCGCGATCGGGCTCACCTACAGCGACCTGACCATCGGCGGCGGGTGGATCGCCACCATCGCCCTGATCGTGTTCTTCATCCCGAACCTCGCGGTCTCGGTGCGCCGCCTGCACGACACCGGCCGCAGCGGCTGGTGGCTGCTCATCGGGCTGGTCCCCGTGATCGGCTTCTTCGTGCTGCTCTACTTCTTCGTGCTCGACAGCGAGAACGACAACCAGTACGGCCCCTACCCCAAGGCCTGAGGCCGCCTCAGGAGCCCCGGGGCAGTCGCCCCGGGGCTCCGTCACGTCTGTACCGTGGTGCGGTGACCCTGCGCGTGCTCCCGAGACCGGGGTGGGAGGCCCTGGCGGCCGCCCACGAGGCCCGCGTCGACGCCGCCACCGCGGCGCACCGCGAGCGGCGCTCCGACGGGCGCACCCACCCGGTCGAGGACTTCCTCTTCCGCTACTACGCCAACTCCCCCGCCCGGCTGCGGCGGTGGCACCCGGGCGCGGACGTGCTGCTCGAGGATGCCGCGGCCTCGCCTCGCGCCGGCTGGACGCACTACCGCACCCGGGGTGACGGCGTCGTGCTCGACGTCGAGGCCTTCCTCGCCGCCCGGGGTGCCGCCGTCGGGTTCGTGCACGACCTGCTCTCGGCCACCGTGGCGCGGCCCGCGCAGCTGGGCTGCTTCGGACTCCACGAGTGGGCGATGGTGCACGGCATGCCGGCCGACGACGTCCGGCACGCGGGGTGGCCGCTGCGGTTGGGCAGCGACGGCACCGACGCGGTGGTGGAGCGGCACGGCATCCGCTGCTCGCACTTCGACGCGTACCGGTTCTTCACGGAGTCGGCCCGACCGCGAAACGCCCTGCGCCCCACCCGGGACGGGCAGGTGTCGATGGAACAGCCCGGTTGCCTGCATGCCGGGATGGACGTCTACAAGTGGGCGTTCAAGCTGACCCCCCTCGTGCCGAGCGACCTGGTGGCCGACGCGTTCGACCTGGCCCGCGAGATCAGGGTGCTCGACATGGAGGCCTCGCCCTACGACCTGCGCGAGCTCGGGTACACCCCCGTGCCGATCGAGACGCCGGAGGGCAAGGCGGCCTACCTGGAGCGCCAGCGGGGCTTCGCGCAGCGGTCCAACACCCTGCGACGCCGGCTGCTCACCGTGCTCGACGGGGCGTCCGCCGGCCTGCCTGCGGCCCGCTGACGACACGCCACCGTCGCGCCACCCGTGCGAGAATCGCCACGCCTCACCGAACCGACGCCACCACCCAAGGGGATCCCAGTGCAGCCACCTCAACAAGCCGTCTACGAGGACAGCCGACGGGAGGAGGTCGCACCGCACATCCCGCGGGGCAGCCGCACCGTGCTCGAGGTCGGGTGCGGCCGAGGGGGGTTCGGCCTCACCCTGCGCTCGGCGCTGGGGCCGCAGGCTCGGATCGTGGGCGTCGAGGCGGTGCCCGAGCAGGCCGAGATCGCCGCGCACGACCACGGGTTCGACGCCGTGGCCACGGGCTACTTCCCCGAGGCCCTGCCCGAGGGCGAGGGCCCCTTCGACCTGGTCGTCTTCAACGACGTGCTGGAGCACATCCTCGAGCCCGAGGACCTGCTCAACGCCCTGCACGAGCACCTGGTACCGGGCGGTCGCGTGCTGGCGACGATCCCGAGCATCCAGTACGCCCCGGTCGTGTGGCGGCTGGTCCGCGGCCGCTGGGACTACGCCGACATCGGCACCCTCGACCGCACCCACGTGCGGTTCTTCACCCGGGCCACGATGTGCGAGATGTTCGAGCGCGCCGGCTACGTCGTCGAGTCGTGCACGGGCACCAACAGCGTGAACCGGTTCGTGCCGAAGCTCGCCAAGCCCTTCGTCAGGGCGCTCGGCAACTCGCAGTACGTGCACTTCGTCGTCGTGGCGCGGCGCGGCACGACCGCACCCTGACGTCGCCCTCGGCGACCCGTCCGGGTCAGCGCGGGGCGACGCCGGCGCGGACCAGGCCGTAGGTGACCGACTCCACGAGGGCGTCCCACGACGCCTCGAGGATGTTGGCGGCGACCCCGATCGTGGTCCACGACGTCGTGCCGTCGGAGGTCTCGATGAGCACCCGGGTCACGGCATCCGTGCCGTGCGCGGCGTCGAGGATGCGCACCTTGTAGTCGATCAGCTCGAGGTTGCGGATCTCCGGGTAGAACTTCGCCAGTGCCGACCGCAGCGCCTGGTCGAGCGCGTTCACCGGGCCGTTGCCCTCGCCGGTGCGCACGCCCCGCTCGCCCGCCGCCACGAGCTTCACGGTGGCCTCCGACAGCGCCTCGTCGTCGCCGCGGGCGTCGGTGATGACCCGCCACGACTCGACCTCGAAGAACTCCGGCAGCGAGCCGTCGAGCTCACGGCGCAGCAGCAGCTCGAACGACGCGTCGGCCGCGTCGAAGGTGTAGCCGCGCAGCTCGCGCTCCTTGACGGCACGCAGCACCCGGGCCAGCGTCGCGTTGTCGCGCTCGTCGGTGGCGTCGAGGTCGAACCCGAGCTCACGCGACTTCAGCTCGATGGAGGCGCGACCGGCCATGTCGGACACCAGCATCCGCATGTCGTTGCCCACGGCCTTGGGGTCCATGTGCTGGTAGAGGTCGGGGTCGACCTTGATGGCGCTGGCGTGCAGGCCGGCCTTGTGCGCGAAGGCGCTCGACCCGACGTAGGGCTGGCGCGAGTAGGCCGGCACGTTGGTGACCTCGGCGATCGCGTGCGCGATGCGGGTCGACTCCTGCAGCCGGTGCGGCTCGAGCAGCGGCAGGCCTCTCTTCAGCTGGAGGTTGGCGACGACGGTCAGCAGGTCGGCGTTGCCGGTGCGCTCGCCGTAGCCGTTGACCGTGCCCTGCACGTGGGTCGCCCCGGCGTCGACCGCTGCCATCGAGTTCGCGACGGCGCAACCGGTGTCGTTGTGGCAGTGGATGCCGACCCGGGCGCCGGTGGAGCGCACGACGTCGTCGACGACGTCGGCCACCTGGTTGGGCAGCATGCCGCCGTTGGTGTCGCACAGGGCGACGACCTCGGCGCCGGCCTCGGTGGCCACCCGCACGGCCTCGAGCGCGTAGTCGCGGTCGGAGGCGTAGCCGTCGAAGAAGTGCTCGGCGTCGAGGAACACCCGCCGCCCCTCACCGCGCAGGAACGACACGGTGTCGCGGATCATCTCGAGGTTCTCGGCCAGCGTCGTGCGCAGCGCCCGCTCGACGTGCCCCGTGTGCGACTTGGCCACGAGGGTGATGACCTGGGCCCGGCTGTCGAGCAGCGCGCGCACCTGCGGGTCGCTCTCGGCCCGCCCGCCGACCCGCCGGGTCGCCCCGAAGGCCGCCAGGGTGGCGTTGCGCAGCCGCAGGTCGACCGCGGCCCGGGCGAAGAACTCGGTGTCCTTGGGGTTGGCGCCGGGCCAGCCGCCCTCGATGTAGCCGACCCCCAGCTCGTCGAGGTGCGACGCGATGGCGAGCTTGTCCGCCACGGAGAGGTTGAGGCCCTCCTGCTGCGCGCCATCGCGCAGCGTCGTGTCGTAGACGTGGATGTCGGTCATCGGCGCTCACTCGAGGTAGGTCCGCCGGTCGCCCGGCGTCTGTGCCCCGGCCCTTGCGGGCCGGGGCGGGACGTGTGTGGTGCTCCGCCCATTCTCGGGCCGGCGCTGCTGCCGCGCCCCCCGGGGTGTGGGGATGCGACACCTGCTCACCGGTCACGCCGCGCCTGCGACGCTCCCGACAAGCAAAAGACCCCCCGGGTGCGGGAGGTCTGCGCGACGAGGAGGTCTCGTCGCGCTAGCCGATAATGATCGTGGTGGTGGCCACGTCACGGAACGTCACGAGGCGAGCGTCCCACGCCGGTGGGGTCACCGCCTACGGTCCGTCCACATGCTGGCCGCGGTGGAGGACGAGAAACGGGCCCGGGGCCCTTCTCCACCGGCCTCCCCGGCCTCTAGGTTGACCGCATGAGATACGGGCTCGAGCTGCCGTGCGGTGGTGACGGGGTGTCGGTGGGCCTGTTGACCAGGCTGGGAGTCGAGGCCCAGCGGGCCGGCTGGGACGGCGTGTTCTTCGAGGACTACCTCGTGTACCACCGCGGACAGGACCCGGCGACCTTCGACCCGTGGCTCGTCATGGCCGTGATCGCGGGCCGCACCAGCCACCTCACGCTGGGCACCACGGTCACCGGGCTGCTGGCCCGTGACCCGGTGAAGCTGGCTCGCGAGGCGCTCACCCTGAGCGACCTGTCGGGCGGCCGGGTGGTGCTCGGGGTCGGGTTGGGTGACCCCAACGACCGCGGGGCGGCCCTGAACCCGCTGTGGGACCCCGACCGCTGCCGCGGCGACCAGATGGACGAGCGGCTCGACCTGCTGCTGGGGCTGTTGGCCGGGCGGGTGCCGGTCTGGGTCGGGGGCAGCAGCCAGGCCGGGGCGGTCACCCGGCGGGCGGCGCGCGCCCACGGCGTCGTGCCCTACAAGCTCACCGACACCGACCGCTGGAGCGACTTCACCGCCGAGGAGGTCGTGGACCTGGTGTCGGCGATCGAGGCCTGTCGCTCGGCGGCCGGCATCACGGCATCCCTCGAGGTCGCCGTCGGCGGCCGGTGCCGGCTGCCGTCGGTGGACGACGAGCTCGCCGCGGTCGACGCGGCCGCCCGCGGCGGGGCGACGTGGTGGCTCGAGTTCGTGCGCTCGGGGCCGGATGACGACATGCTCGCGGCCGTGCGTCGCGGACCCCTTCGAGCGACCGCGCTGCCCTGACCGGGCCGGCTCAGAAGTGGGTGGTGACCGGGGTGCCGATCGGGGCGAAGTCGAAGACCCACTTGGCCACGGGCACCGGCAGGTTGATGCAGCCGTGCGAGCCGCGGGTGCCGGCGTAGCCGAACGAGGAGCGCCAGGGGGCGCCGTGCAGCGCGAACCCGCGGTGGAAGTAGGAGATGTAGGGCACGTCGGGAGTCTCGTACTTGGTGCCGTCGGCGTTGCTGCCGCGCATCGTCTGCAGCTCGCGCTTGTAGTAGACGTGGAAGGTGCCGACGACCGTGGGCTTCTTGTCGGACCCGTTGACCATCTTGATCGGCCCGTAGACGACCTTGGCGCCGATGTAGGCCGTCATGGTGTGCTTGCTCAGGTTGACGTCGACCCACTTCTCGCCCTCGGCGGCGCTGTAGGCCAGGTTCTCCGCACCGGCGGCGACGCGCCGCTCGGTCCAGGTGGCCGGGATGGTGCGCTTGTCGAAGCTGCCCTTGTAGCTCTTGCCCGAGCGCAGCGCCGAGGTGGCGGCGGTGGCGAGCTCGGCGGCGTTGGTCATGACGGCGCCGTCGTGGGCGGGCTCCACGACCTCCTTCACGGCGCCGGAGGAGTCGACGTTGCGCACGCCGGAGGTCGCCTCGACCTCGGCCTTCTTCGCCACCTTCTCGACCCAGGCCTTGACCTTGGCGGCGTCGACGGTGGGGTCGGTGAGCGCGCCGTCAGGCCCGGTGAAGCTGACCCAGGTGGCCTTGGTCTTGCGGGACGCCGCGTGGTCGTCCTTGCCGTCCATGACCTTCACCGTGCGCTTGACCAACGCGTTGGCCTGGTCGGCCACCTGCTCGGCCCGCGCGGTTGTCACGGTCGGCTTGGCGTCGACGAACGCGAGGGTGGTCGTGGCCGACGACAGGTCGTGCCCCGCGGCGGTGACGACGTCGTGGAAGCTCGCCGTGGTGACCGACTTGCCCGGCACGGCGGGGACGACCACGAACGACTTCTCGTCGGGGGCGAGCACGACCCGGGCGTCACTGCCGGCCTTGCCCGCGGTGGCCACCAGGTCGGCCACGACCTTGTCGGTGGCGGCGGGGTCGCTGTGCAGCACGGCGTCGACGTCGCGCGAGGAGACCAGCGAGCGGGCGTAGGACGACCAGGAGGAGTTCGCGGCGAAGACCTCGTCGACGGTGGGCCCGACCTCGACGGTGTAGCCGAGGTCGGCCAGGTGCGCGGTGCGCGTGGTCGTGCCGGTGTCGAGGGTGACGGTGACGTCGGCGGCGCGCTGCTTCACGAGCTCGGCGACCTGGTCGCGGGTCATCCCGGCGACCGAGACGCCACCGAGCGTGCTGCCGGGCAGCGCGCGGTCCTGGTAGTGCGTCGCGTACGCCGTGCCGGCGCCGGCCAGCACCAGCGGCACGGCCACGGCGGCGGTGATCAGCACCTTGGTGCGAGCCCTCATTTTGCGCGATCTTTCGTCCGAATCACGGCGCACACCATCGCGCCCCACGTCCATTCTGGGGTATAGGGTCCGCCCCGCGCGAACTGTGCCCACGTCGGCGCGCCGGGAGTTCTCAGGCGATGACGGCCCGCTGCAGCTCCCACCAGGGGTCCAGACCGGGCGGATCGGCCACGTCGACCCGCTCGCCGACCCGCGGGACGGCCACCGGCACGCCCTGCGTCGCAGCGGCCACGAGCAGCCGCTCGACCGGCTCGGCCCACGGGTGCGGGGCCAGCACGAAGGTGCACCAGTGGATCGGCATCAGCAGCCCGCCGCGCAGCAGCAGGGTCGCCTCGACGGCCTCCTCGGGGTTGAGGTGGATGTCGTGCCAGGCCGGGTCGTAGGCCCCGACGGCCATCAGCGACACGTCGAACGGGCCGTGCTGGGCGCCCAGCCGGGCGTACCCGTCGAAGAAGCCGCTGTCGCCGCTGAAGAAGACCTTGCCGGCGCGCCCCGCGAGCACCCAGGAGGCCCACAGGGTGCCGTCGCGGCGCAGGCCCCGGCCGGAGAAGTGCTGGGCCTCGACCGCGGTGACCCGCACGCCGCGCACGTCGAGCCCCTCCTCCCAGTCGCACTCGACCACGCGCGAGGGCGGCACGCCCCAGGCGTCGAGGTGCGCACCGACGCCGAGCGGCACGAGGAAGACGGCGTTCGTGAGGTCGACCAGCCGGCGGACGGTGTCCATGTCGAGGTGGTCGTAGTGGTCGTGCGAGATCACGACGGCGTCGATCCGGCCCAGCCCGGTGAGCGGGACCGGCACGGCGTGCAGCCGGCGTGGCCCGACGTGCTGGCTCGGCGAGCACCGCTCGCTCCAGACGGGGTCCATCAGCAGGCGCACCCCGTCGAGCTCGACGAGGCACGACGCGTGGCCGAACCAGGTGACGTGCACGCCATCGGTACGGGGCTCGTGGGTGGCCGTGACGACGGGGATCGGCAGGTCCGGGCGCCGGGTGTCGGCGTTCTCGCGGAAGCGGCGCAGCACGTCGCGCTGGCCCGACGGCATCGACGACGTGCCGCGGGAGGTGTTGTGGAAGGCGCCCGCCCGGTAGGCCGGCGATCGCTGCGCGCGCTCGAGCCGCGCACCTGAGGGTCGGCCACCCATGGCGGCGTTGAGGCCCTTGCCGGCGGCTGCGAGCGCGCCGAGGGCGCTGGCCGCACCGGCGGCGATCGCGAGTCGGTTGAGCTTGGTCATCGGTCGATTGTCACCCGGTTCCGTCGATACCGACGACTGGGGACCGCGCGTCGGACGCGCGTCGGCCGGCGGCCGCCGCCACGAGCGCCTCGAAGAGACGGCCGTCGTCACCGGCCTCGGGGTGCCACTGCACCGCGAGCCGGAAGTCGGAGGCGGGGTCCTCCATCGCCTCGAGCGTCCCGTCGGCGTGCCAGGCCGAGGGCCGGTAGGCCGTGTCCGCCAGGGACTCGGGGCGTACCGCCTGGTGGTGGTAGGTCGGGACGGCGAGGGCCTCGGTGCCGAGCAGCGCGGCCAACCGGGTGCCGGCCACGGGCGTCGCGTGGTGCGAGGTGTACTCCCCCGGCCGGGGGCAGTGCGCGTCGTGACCGACCACGTCGGGCAGGTGCTGGTCGAGCACGGCGCCGGCCTCGACCGCCATCACCTGCATGCCGCGGCAGACGCCGAGCACCGGCAGGTCGAGCGACGCGGAGACCCGCGCGAGGGCGAGCTCCCACTCGTCGCGGTCCGGGCGGGGCGGCTGCGAGGTCGGGTGCGGCTCGGCGTCGTAGCGGTCGGCCTGCACGTCGGCTCCCCCGGCGATGACCAGGCCGTCGACCCTCGAGAGCACCGCGGCCGCCAGGGTGTCATCGGCGTCCGGCCGGGGCGGCAGCACGACGACGACCGCCCCGGCTCGCTCGAGCTGCTCGACGTACCGGTGCGGCAGCACGGCGCTGCGCTGGGCCCGCCACGGCGAGCGGTCGACGTCCTCCACGTAGCAGGAGACGCCGATGACGGGCGGCAGCTGGCGGGTGCTCACAGCGGCGTCACGTAGGCGCCCGAGATCCCCCCGTCGACGAGGAACGTCGAGGCGGTCATGAAGCTGGACTCGTCGGAGGCGAGGAACAGCACGGCGTTCGCCATCTCCTCCGGCTCGCCGAAGCGGCCCATGGGCACGTGCACCAGACGTCGCGCGGCGCGCTCGGCGTCCGCGGCGAACAGCTCCTTGAGCAGCGGGGTGTTCACCGGGCCCGGGCACAGGGCGTTGACCCGGATGCCGTCACGCGCGAACTGCACGCCGAGCTCGCGGGTCATCGACAGCACGCCGCCCTTGGACGCGGAGTAGGAGATCTGCGACGTGGCGGCGCCCATGACGGCGACGAAGCTCGCGGTGTTGATGATCGAGCCCGACTTCTGCTCGAGCATGTACGGCAGGGCTGCCTTGCAGCACAGGTACACCGAGGTCAGGTTGACCTGCTGCACCCGCAGCCACGCGTCGAGGTCGGTGTCGAGGATCGAGTCGTCGTCGGGCGGGCTGATGCCCGCGTTGTTGAACGCGATGTCGAGCTTGCCGTACTTCTCGACCGCGGTCGCGAAGAGCCG
Organism: Ornithinibacter sp.; assembly: GCA_035702525.1. GTDB lineage: Bacteria > Actinomycetota > Actinomycetes > Actinomycetales > Dermatophilaceae > Fodinibacter. The sequence continues at coordinate 13,072 of DASSQL010000152.1, forward strand.
GTCGACGTCGTCCTTGCTCGCCACGTCGGTGTGCACGTAGGTGCCGCCGACCTCCGCGGCCAGCGCCTCCCCCGCCTCGTCGTTGAGGTCGGCGACGACGACGGTCGCCCCCTCCTGCGCGAAGCGTCGCACCGTCGCCAACCCGATGCCGGAGCAGCCACCGGTGACGACCGCGACCTTGCCCTCGAGCCTGCCTGCCATGGTGATCTCTCCTATGCCTCGGTGCTGATGAAGACGTTCTTGACCTCGGTGAACGCGTCGAGCGCGTCGGGGCCCAGCTCGCGGCCGATGCCGCTCGCCTTGAAGCCGCCGAACGGTGTCGAGTAGCGCACCGAGCTGTGGCTGTTGACCGAGAGGTTCCCGGCCTCGACGCCACGGGCGACCCGGATGGCCCGCCCGACGTCGCGGGTCCAGATCGACCCCGACAGGCCGTAGGCCGTGTCGTTGGCCTTGGCGACGGCATCCGCCTCGTCGTCGAACGGCATCACCGCGACGACCGGCCCGAAGACCTCCTCGCGCCACACCCGGTCGTCGGTGCCGCTGGGCAGCACCACGGTCGGCGGGTACCACCAGCCGGCGCCCTCGGGGGCGCTGCCGCGGAACGCGACGTCGACCGCCGGGTGGCCGGCATCCTCGGCTCCCTCGACGAAACCACGCACGGTGTCGCGCTGGCCGGAGGACACGAGGGGGCCCATCTGGGTCGACTCGTCGCCCGGGTCGCCGACGACGACATTCTTGAGGGCACGCTCGAAACGCTCCATGAAGGCGTCGAAGACGCTGCGCTGCACCAGGATCCGGGTGCGGGCACAGCAGTCCTGGCCGGCGTTGTCGAGGAAGCTCATCGGCGCCGACGCCGCAGCGGTGTCGAGGTCGGCGTCGGCGAACACGATGTTCGCCGACTTTCCGCCGAGCTCGAGGGTCACTCGCTTGAGCTGGTCGGCGGCCTTGCGCATGATGCCCTGGCCGACCGCCGTCGACCCGGTGAAGCAGACCTTGCGCACGTCGGGGTGCGTGACGAACCGCTCGCCCACGACCGACCCCTTGCCGGGGAGCACGGTGAACACGCCCTCCGGGATCCCGGCGTCGAGCGCCACCTGTCCGAGGAACATCGCGGTCAGCGGCGTCAGCTCGGCGGGCTTGAGCACCACCGTGTTGCCGGCGGCCAGCGCGGGGGCGAAGCCCCAGCCCGCGATCGGCATCGGGAAGTTCCACGGCACGATGACCGAGACGACGCCGAGCGGTTCCTTGAACGTGACGTCGAGCCCTCCGGCGACCGGGATCTGCCGGCCGAAGAGGCGCTCGGGCGCGGCCGAGAAGTAGCGCAGCACGTTGACGACGTTGCCCACCTCCCACCGGGCGTTGCCGATCGTGTGGCCGGAGTTGGCGACCTCGAGGGCGGCGAGCTCGTCGGTCCTGGCCTCGACCGCGTCGGCGAACCGGCGCAGCAGCATCCCGCGGTCGGCGGGGCTGACCGCGCGCCAGGCCGGCCCGACCTCGACGGCGCGCGCGATCGCGGCATCGGTCTCCTCGAGGCCGACGAGGTCGATGGTCGTGACCACCTGCTCGGTGGCGGGGTTGATGACGTCGTGGGCGTAGGTGGTGCTCATGGTCGGTGGTGTCACAGCCTCTCGAAGCCGCGGACGCGCTCCCAGTCGGTGACCGTGGCGTTGAACGCCGCGATCTCGACGTCCGCCGCGTTGACGTAGTGGTCGACGACGTCGTCGCCGAAGGCCCCTCGGGCGATGGCGCTGCCCGCGAGGAGGTCTCGTGCCTCGGCCAGGGTGCCGGGCACGTGCTCGTAGTCGCCGACGTAGGCGTTGCCCTCGCACACGGGCGGCAGCTCCAGGCCCTCGCGGATGCCGTGCAGCCCGCCGGCCATCATCGCCGCGACGGCCAGGTAGGGGTTGACGTCACCGCCCGGCAGCCGGTTCTCGACCCGCAGGCCGGACCCGTGGCCGACGACCCGCAGGGCGCAGGTGCGGTTGTCGGTGCCCCAGGCAACCGCGGTGGGCGCGAACGATCCGGCGGCGAACCGCTTGTAGGAGTTGATGTTCGGTGCGTAGAAGTAGGTCAGCTCGCGCATCGTGGCCAGCAGCCCTGCCATGAACTGGTCGAACAGCTCGCTGCGGCCGCCGTCGCGGTCGTCGTCGGCGAAGACGACCTCGCCGTCGGTGCCGCGCAGCGACAGGTGGATGTGGCACGAGTTGCCCTCGCGCTCGTCGAACTTCGCCATGAA
>DASSQL010000153.1:0-7101 GCA_035702525.1 Ornithinibacter sp.
CTCGACACCGTGCTCGACGGGCTGCCGGCCGACCCGCTGCGGCGCGCCACGGCATCCCTCATCGACGCGTACCGCAGCGGAGCGCCACCGACCACGCAGGTGCTGCGCGACCCCACCACGGCAGCCGCCTACGCCGCCTACCGGATGCCGGCCACGCACGCGGCGGTGGCGCGCACGCTGCGCCACGCGACCGACCTCGCCCCCGACCTCGACGTGCGGACGGTGCTCGACGTGGGCGGTGGCACCGGCGCCGCGACCTGGGCCGTGGCCGAGGCCTTCCCGTCGCTGGAGCAGGCCACGGTGCTCGACGGCTCGACCGACGCCCTGGCTCTCGGAGCCCGGATCGGCCGGCACGGCCCGCCGGTGGTGGCGGGTGCCACCTGGTCCCGAGCGCTGCTCGGGCCCGGCGTCGCGCTGCCCGGGGCCGACCTCGTGGTCGTCAGCTACGTGCTCGGCGAGCTCGCCGAGACGCTGCACGGTCCGGTGGTCGACGCGGCCGCGGCGGCTGCGGCGCAGCTGGTGCTGGTCGTCGAGCCCGGCACCCCACGCGGGTACGCCGCGGTGCTGGCGGCGAGGTCCCGGCTGACCGACGCGGGCTGGCACCTGCTGGCGCCCTGCCCGCAGGACGGCGCCTGCCCGGTGGCCGCCCGACCCGGCGACTGGTGCCACTTCGCGGTGCGGCTGGACCGCAGCGCGCTGCACCGGCGGGTCAAGGGTGGGCGGCTCGGCCACGAGGACGAGAAGTTCTCCTACGTGCTCGCGTCGCGTGCTCCGGTGACGTCCGCCGGGGGGCGGGTGCTGCGGCATCCGGTGACCCGCAAGGGGCTCGTGCAGCTCGAGGTCTGCGACTCCGACGGCTCCGCCGGGCGGGTCGTGGTGACGAAGCGCGACCCGATCGCCTACCGTGCAGCACGCGACGCCTCGTGGGGGGATACGTGGTCCGTCCCCGGCCTTTGCTAGCGTCGACACGAACGATTCCCCGCAACAAGGAGTGACATGACCAAGAAGGACATCGCCCAGGTCGTCGCGCAGCGCGCCGACGTCTCCGCCACCGCCGCCGAGGAGATCATCGGCGCGGCGCTCGACGTCATCGGTGAGCAGCTCGCCAAGGGTGAGGACGTCCGCCTCGCCGGGTTCGGCACCTTCGAGACCCGCGAGCGCGCGGCCCGTACCGGCCGCAACCCGCAGACCGGCGCCGAGATCGCCATCGCCGCGTCGACCTCGGTCGGCTTCAAGGCTGCCGCGCAGCTCAAGCGCGCGGTCAACGGCTGACGCGAGCAGCACCCAGCACCAGACGCCGACGGGGCGTCGACCACCGAGGTGGTCGGCGCCCCGTCCGCGCGTCCGGACGTCCCTCCATCGACCGATACCGGATGCCGTGATGCACGCCGACCGCGGAATCCGTACCTCCGCGGGGCCGGGACTGCACTTTCCGGAACCCACGCCGACCCGTATGCTCGCGCTCATGCACCAGTACATCGGCGGGCAGCGGCGTGACGCGAGCTCGGGCCGGACCTTCGACGTGGTCGACCCGAGCACCAACGAGACCATCGAGACGGTCACCCTCGCGGGGCCCGACGACGTCGACGCCGCGGTCGCGGCGGCATCCGCCGCGTTCGAGGAGTGGAGCCGGGCGACGCCGGTCGAGCGCTCGACCGTGCTGCTCAAGGCCGCCGCCCTGCTCGACGAGCGCGCCGAGGAGCTCGCGCAGCTCGAGAGCCGCCAGGCCGGCAAGCCGATCCGGCTCGCCCGCGAGTTCGACGTGCCGGGCACCGTCGACAACACCGTGTTCTTCGGCACCGCCGCCCGCCGCCTCGACGGCATGGCCACGGCCGAGTACTCCGGCGACCACACGTCATCCATCCGGCGCGAGCCGATCGGCGTCGTGGGCTCGATCGCCCCGTGGAACTACCCGCTGCAGATGGCCGCCTGGAAGGTGCTGCCCGCCATCGCCGCCGGCAACACCATCGTGCTCAAGCCCGCCGAGATCACCCCACTCACCTCGATCCTCTTCGCCGAGGCGTTCACCGAGGCCGGCGCCCCCGCCGGCGTCGTCAACGTGGTCACCGGCACCGGCCCGGTCGCCGGCCAGCACCTCGTCGGCCACCCCGACGTCGCGATGACCTCGTTCACCGGCTCCACGAACGTCGGCCGCCAGGTGATGGCCACGGCCTCCGCCACCGGCAAGCGGGTGCACCTCGAGCTCGGCGGCAAGGCCCCGTTCGTCGTCTTCGACGACGCCGACCTCGAGGCCGCTGTCCACGGCGCCGTCGCGGCATCCCTGATCAACGCCGGCCAGGACTGCACCGCCGCCACTCGCGCGATCGTGCACCGCTCGGTGCACGACGCGTTCGTCACCGGCGTCGCCGACCTGATGGCCGCCGTGCGCATCGGCCCGACCGGCGACGAGTCCACCGACCTCGGCCCGCTGAGCTCGCCGGCCCACCAGGCCAAGGTGGCCGGCATGGTCGAGCGGGCGCGCGGCTACGCGAAGGTCGTCACCGGCGGCCAGACCCCCACCGGCGACCTCGCCCGCGGCTGCTACTACGAGCCCACCCTGGTCAGCGACGTGCCGCTCGACTCCGAGATCTGGCGCGACGAGGTGTTCGGCCCGGTGCTCGCCGTCGTGGCGTTCGACGACGACGACGAGGCGATCCGGCTGGCCAACGACACCGAGTTCGGGCTGGCCGCCTCGGCCTGGACCCGCGACACCTACCGGGCCGGCCGCGCCACCCGCGAGATCCGGGCCGGCTGCGTGTGGGTCAACGACCACATCCCGATCATCAGCGAGATGCCGCACGGTGGGTACCGGCACAGCGGCTTCGGCAAGGACATGTCGGCCTACTCGTTCGACGAGTACACCAACGTCAAGCACGTCATGCACGACAACACCGCGGTGGCCCACAAGCCGTGGCACCGCACGATCTTCACCCTTCCCGGCTGACCAGCAGCTCTCCACACCGCAGACGCACGAGAGGCCTCGCCCGATGAGCACCTTCCCCGAGCCGCAGATCCACACCGACCCCGCCCGTGGCGCGCAGGTCTCGCGCGACGACCGCGCCCACGTCTTCCACTCGTGGTCGGCGCAGGCGCTGATCAACCCGCTGCCGATCGCCGCCGCGTCGGGCAGCCACTTCTGGGACTTCGAGGGCAAGCGCTACCTCGACTTCTCCAGCCAGCTGGTCAACGTCAACATCGGCTACCAGCACCCGAAGCTGGTCGCCGCGATCCAGGAGGCCGCGGCCCGGCAGTGCACCATCGCGCCGAGCTTCGCCGACGAGTCCCGTTCCGAGGCAGCCCGACTCATCGCCGGCCTCGCCCCCGGCACGCTGAACCGGGTGTTCTTCACCAACGGCGGGGCCGAGGCCACCGAGAACGCCATGCGGATGGCGCGCCTGCACACCGGCCGCCACAAGGTGCTCACCGCCTACCGCAGCTACCACGGCGCCACCGCCGGGGCGATCACCGCCACCGGCGACCCGCGCCGCTGGCCGAGCGAGCCCGGGATGAGCGGCATCGTGCACTTCTGGGGCCCCTACCCCTACCGCTCGGCGTTCCACGCGACGAGCGAGGCGCAGGAGTGCGAGCGCGCGCTGCAGCACCTGCGCGACACGATCATGGTCGAGGGCCCCTCGACGATCGCCGCGATCATGCTCGAGACCGTGGTGGGCACCAACGGCGTCCTCGTGCCGCCGGACGGCTACCTCGCCGGCGTCCGCGAGATCTGCGACGAGCACGGCATCGTCTGGATCGCCGACGAGGTCATGGCCGGCTTCGGCCGCTGCGGCGAGTGGTTCGCCGTCGACCACTGGGGCGTCACGCCCGACCTGATCTGCTTCGCCAAGGGCGTCAACTCCGGCTACGTGCCGCTCGGTGGTGTGGTCATCTCCGACGCCATCGCCGACACCTTCGCCGAGCGCGCCTTCCCGGGCGGCCTCACCTACTCGGGCCACCCGCTCGCCTGCGCGTCGGCCGTCGCGTCGATCCGGATCTTCGAGGAGGAGGGCATCCTCGAGAACGTGCGCAAGGTGTCCGACACGGTGATCGCCCCCCGGCTGGCCGAGATCGCGCAGAAGCACCCCAGCGTCGGCGAGGTGCGCGGGCTCGGCTTCTTCTGGGCCCTCGAGCTCGTGCGCGACCGCGAGACCCGCGAGCCGCTGGTCCCCTACAACGCGGGAGGCGCCGCCGCCGGGCCGATGAACGAGTTCGCCGCCGCCTGCAAGGCGGAGGGCCTCTGGCCGTTCATCCACTTCAACCGCACCCACGTCGTGCCGCCGTGCACGACGTCGGCCGACGAGATGGCCGAGGGCCTCGACATCCTCGACCGCGCGCTCGAGGTCGCGGACCGGTTCACCGCCTGATGCCGGTCGCCGACGACGTCCGCAAGGTCCGCGGCATCCTCACCGAGGGCGTGCGCCTGCTGCGGGCCCGTCGGGTGGTGCGGGCCGAGCTGGCCCGGCGTCCGCCGGTGCCGGACGGCACGGTCGAGATCGCGGTCTACTTCGTCGACGACCCGGAGAACCTCTACCAGGTCGACCAGTGGTTCGAGCCGCTGCGCCGGCTGCACGAGCGGCACCACGTCACCGTGCTGTCGCGCAACTGGCAGACCACCCGCGAGCTGCTGCGGCTCTCGCCGGTACCGGTGCACCACGCCCCCAACGTCGACGCGATGGAGACGTTCATGCGCCGCCAGCGGGTGCGGGCGATCCTCTACGTGAACCAGAACCAGGCGAACTTCGCGGCGATGCGCTTCGCCGACCCCGCCCACGTCTTCATCTGCCACGGCGAGTCCGACAAGGACTACATGTCGAGCAACCAGCTCAAGGCGTACGACCGGGTGTTCATCGCCGGAACGGCCGCCCGCGAGCGGATCGTGCGCAAGCTGATCGGCTTCGACGAGTCGTCGCTGGTGGAGGTGGGCCGGCCGCAGGTCGACGTCGACTTCCCGGGCCCGACGCTGCCGCGCGACGGCCGCACCGTGGTGCTCTTCGCCCCCACCTGGGAGGGCGACCGGGCGTCGATGCGCTACTCCTCGGTCGTCTCGCACGGCCCGGCGATGGTGCGGGCCCTCGTCGCGACCGGGCGGCACCGGGTGGTCTACCGGCCGCACCCGCGCACCGGCATCTCGCTGCGCGAGGCGCGCACCGCCCACGACGACATCGTCGACGTGCTGCGCGGCGCCAACTCCGCCGACCCCGCGGCCGGCCACGTCATCGACGTCGAGGGCGGCTTCGGCTGGCAGCTCGCGGCGTCCGACGTCGCGGTCATGGACATCTCCGCCGTCGCGTACGACTGGCTCGCCACCGGCAAGCCGCTGCTCGTCACCCGCCCCGCCGAGCCGCGCGCTGCGCTGCCGGAGTCCGGCCTGGTGCGCGAGCTGACCCTCTTCGACGCGGCGGATGCCGGCCGCGCGCCCGAGATCGTCGACGCGGCGGTCGCACACCCCGACGCCACGCACGCCGCCCTGGTGGCGCGCTACTTCGGCGACACCACCCCGGGCGCGAGCATGGAGCGCTTCCTGGCCGCGTGCTCGCTGGTGGTGCAGGAGCGCGAGGCGGCCCTGGTCGCCCGCGGCTCGATCGCGGGCGACCCCGAGTCGGCGGCCGGTCGAGAGTAGAGAACACGCCGCGACGGGTCGACCCGTCGCGGCGTGTTCTCCACTCTCGACCACCCCCTCCGGAGGTCAGCCGGTGGTGGCCGCCTTCGTCGGAAGGGTGATGCCGCACGTCTGCGCCGCGGCCCTGAGGTCGGCGCGCACCTGCTGGCGCTGCTCCTTGGTGAGAGGGCCCCACGGGCGGGTCACCGCCGCATCCTGCAGGCAGCTGCGCTGCTCGTCGGTGAGGCCGTCCCAGAACGCGCGGGCCTTCGGGAACGGCAGCGCGACGTCGCACTTCGTGGCGGCCGCCTCGACCTTGCCGCGCAGGGCGGCGCGCTCGGCGTCGCCGAGCGGGCCGACCGGGCGGGTGATGGCGGCGTCCTTCAGGCAGCTGCGCTGCGCGTCGGTGAGCTTGTTCCACCATCCGCGAGCAGCGACGCGTGGGGTGGCACCGTCGGTGGTGGCGTCCCCGATCGTGTCGGCCACGGTGCCGACGCGGGCACCCATCAGGTCGGGGCCGAGCTCGGACACGGCCGCGACGGGCGCCGGGGTCGCCAGGGCGTTCGACGCGACGACCGCTCCGGTGGCGACCAGGGCGGTTCCGACGCCGAGGGCGACGAGGGTGGTGCGCAGGCGGGACATGGGGGTCTCCTTCGGTCGGGGCGCCGTCCGGCGGGCGCCGGTGCGGTGGTGACGCAACCACCCTGCGGATGCCGGCTCGCGGCCGCTGCGGGGAAACCTCGCGATCCGCTGGAGATCCGGCTGATCGCGGTGCGCCACCCGGACCGGCCTGAGCCCGGGCCCCTGGAGGTGGCGGATCCGCAACCAGTGCGGGGTTCCCCGGCTTCGTGCGACGCGAGCGCGGTCGTGTGCCCGGAAGCCGCCCGAAACCGCAGGCACGTCGCACGAGGTCGGGCCGCCCGGTCGGTCCGACCTCCCGGGTCATGTTCGTCTTCTCGGCTCGGGTCCTTGCTCCCGAGTCGGGTCCTTGCTCCGGATGAGTGGTGCTGCAGCAGCACGCCTCGGGAGCAGGAGCGCACCTTCGGAGCAGCGACCCGAGCCCGGGGCGCTCGGAGGAACCGGCCTCCGGTGGCGGCCGGCTTCGGCGGCATCGGAGCGCATCCCTCGCGGACTCAGGAGCACTTTGCCCGCTCCGGAGGTTCTCGCCGACTCAGGGTCAAGTACGGCCCTGACTGCGCGAAGTGCTCCTGACTTCGCGGTGGGACGACGATCCACAGGAAGTCTCGAGGTTTCCTCCAGACAGGGGCACGGCCGCTCTGGCAGCGTGGCCGCCATGAGCACTGGCTCCCGGCACGCCGCCCGCCGACGGGCGGCCAGCCGATGACGACGAGCCCGCGCCCCACCGTGCTCGTCGTCGACGACGAGGAGAACATCGCCTACCTCGTGTCGAGCGCCCTCACCCTGGCCGACCTCGATGTCGCCACGGCCGCCACCGGTGACGAGGCCCTGGCCGCCTGCACCCCGGGCTACCCCGACGTCGTCGT
>DASSQL010000154.1:0-5014 GCA_035702525.1 Ornithinibacter sp.
TCTTGACCCGGCCCTCGAGGCACTCGGGGAAGCCGGTGAGGTCCTCGACCTTGGTCACCGGCAGGCCGAGCGACTCGATCAGTGCGGCCGAGCCACCGGTGGAGACCAGCGCGACGCCGGCCTCGTGCAGGCCACGGACCAGCACGTCGAGGCCGGTCTTGTCGTAGACCGAGACGAGGGCGCGGCGGACGGGGCGGACGTCCTGCGACGGGCCGGGGGCGGAGACGGCGGCGGACATGGTGCTCCTTGCGGGGTCGGGTCGGTCAGCCCGGGGCACCCAGGCGGGCGATGCCCCGACGTGTGACTTCCCGGTGGTGACCCACCCTCGCCAGTCGTCGCGCAGCAGTCTACCGAGCGACGGGTCAGGTCGCGTACGGGGAGGGCGGGAGCGGGTCGGGCCAGGTGCCGCCGAGCACCCGGTCGACGTCGAGCACGACCACCACCCGCTCGGGGTTCGGACGGGGCTGGCGGTAGCGCACCGCATAGCGCTGCTCGGCGTCGTGCACCGAGGCGGCGTCCTCGAGCACGCGGGTGGTGCCCTCGAGGCTGATCCAGCGCCGGCCGTCGACCTGGGTCAGCGCCGCCCGTCGACCGGCCCTGGCCTGCACGACCTTGGCGGTGCCACGGGTGGCGATCACCCGGGCGACGAGGCCCTCCGCGTCCCAGGTGAACCCGACGGGCACGGCGTGCGGCGAGCCGTCACGCCGCAGCGTCGTGAAGGTCGCCAGGTGCCGCTCGGTCAGGAACGCGATGGATGCCGGGGTCAGCTCGGCGGGGTCGGTGGCCACGCGGTGAGTGTGCCACCCCGGGGCCCGAGGCGGGTCACTGCCAGGAACGGTCGGCGGCCAGGCCGCGCAGCACCTCGACGAGCATCTCGCGCTCGACGACCTTGATCCGCTCGTGCAGGGACTCGACGGTGTCGGCGGGCTCGACGCGCACCGCCCGCTGCTCGATGATCGGGCCGGTGTCGACGCCGGAGTCGACCCAGTGGCAGGTGCACCCGGTGACCTTGACCCCGTGCGCCATCGCGTCGTGCACGCCGTGGGCCCCGGGGAAGCTGGGCAGCAGGGCGGGGTGGGTGTTGATGACGCGGTGCGACCTGAGCACGGCCGGGCCGAGCACCTTCATGAACCCGGCGGACACGACGAGGTCGGGTGCGTGCTCGGCGACGAGGCGCTCGAGGTCGAGGTCCCAGTCGGCGCGAGTCAGGTAGTCGGGCACCCGGGCGACGAAGGTGGGGATGCCGGCCCGCTCGGCGCGCTCGACGCCGCCGGTGCCGTCGCGGTCGGCACCCACCGCGAGCACCCGGAACGGGGCGCCCGGCTGTGCCGCGGCATCCACCAGGGCCTGCAGGTTGCTGCCCGAGCCCGACACGAGGACGACCAGCCCGAGCGGCTCGGTGGCGGTCGGCACGCCCTCAGGCACTGACACGGGCTGGGGCGCTGACACGGGCCCAGTCTGGCACGGTGCGCCGGGACCGGTCGGGCACCCGGTGCTCAGCGCCGCAGCCGCCAGGCGTCGCGCAGCACGACGACCAGGGCCCCGATGCCGAGCTCGAGGAGCAGGGCGAGGAAGAGCCGGCCGGTCGGGGCGCCCACGGCCGAGAGCCGGAACTGCCCGGCCGAGCCACCGGCCACGAGGTCGAGTGCCGCGAGGGTGAGGGCGGTGACGGTGCAGGCCGACAGGGCGACGGCCAGCTTGGTGCGCAGGCGCGAGAGCCGGGCTACCTCGGCGAGGGACCGGCGGGCCACGAAGGCGCCCACCACGACGACGACGAGCACCGAGAGCACGGTGAACCACGGGAAGTCGCCGGGCTGCGGCAGCGCGGCCAGCACCGGGACCATCGGCAGCAGCCCACCCTCGGAGCCCGACCAGCTGACCGAGCCGCCCTCGACGACCCGGAACCCCGGCCCGGCCATGAACGACACCGCCCACAGCGCCAGGTTCGGCAGCGAGGCGACCTGGGCGAGGGCGAGCACGATGCCGCCCAGGCCGCCGGCGCCCACGGCCGTCGAGATCGTGGTCACCTGGTCCCAGGACACCGCGACCATCGTGAGGACCACGGCGAACCCGACCCCGAGCAGCACGCCGGCACCCACGAGACCCGGGCGCACCGCGCGACGCACGGCATCGGGCAGCCAGGCGAACCCGAGCCGGGACCCGAGCACGTCGGGGTCGTCGTGGGCCACCGGCCGCAGGGCGAGCACGAGCGCCAGCAGCGGCACGACCACGACGGGCAGCACGAGTGACACCGGAGTGACGCGGAACGGCCCGGCGACGGACAGGCCGACGGCGCCCGCGACGGCGACGGCGTACCCGGCCCACCACGCGCCCAGCGCTGCGGCGAGCGGGCGGGGCAGCGTGCCACGCCAGTGCTCACCGTCGGTGGACACGTCGACCATCGCCTCGCGCGCCCCGAGCCAGGCCACCCCCACGAGCAGGGCCAGCCCGAGCAGCGGCACCAGCGAGATGGTGACGGCACCGAAGGTCAGGTGCGCCCCGGACACGAGCAGCCACAGCGCGGCCCCCGTTCCGGCGGCCCGCCAGCCGTCACCGCTCGACAGCGGCTCGACCAGCCACGCGAGCACCACCGGGGCCACCACCACCGCGAGCGAGAACAGCCCGGTGAGCACCCCGACGATCGCCCCACGCCACCAGCGCGACCCGGCCGGCGGCTCCACGGCATCCACCGTGGCGTCGTCGGACCCGGGGAGCGCGGAACGGAGGCGGTCGCTGACAGACATCCCGACCAGTGTGCGCGAGAACCACCCGTGGGTGTCCGAGCAACGCCGAGCCGCGCCCGACTACTCCGGTCGTGTCGCCGGGGTGAGGTCAGACGGCGTCGGCCTGCGACAGGCCGCGCATGATCTCGCGCATCAGGTCGGCGGTCTCGGACGGCGTCTTGCCGACCTTGACCCCGGCGGCCTCGAGGGCCTCCTTCTTGGCCTGCGCCGTGCCCGACGAACCGGAGACGATGGCGCCGGCGTGGCCCATGGTCTTGCCCTCGGGCGCGGTGAACCCGGCCACGTAGCCGACGACCGGCTTGGTGACGTGGTCCTTGATGTAGGCCGCCGCGCGCTCCTCGGCGTCGCCGCCGATCTCGCCGATCATGACGATCGCATCGGTGTCGGGGTCGTTCTGGAACGCCTCGAGGCAGTCGATGTGGGTGGTGCCGATGATCGGGTCGCCACCGATGCCGACGCCGGTGGAGAACCCGTAGTCGCGCAGCTCGTACATCATCTGGTAGGTCAGCGTGCCCGACTTCGAGACCAGGCCGATGCGGCCCGGGCCGGAGATGTTCGCCGGGATGATGCCGGCGTTGGCCGCCCCGGGGCTGATCAGGCCCGGGCAGTTCGGGCCGATGATCCGCGTCGTGCCCTTCTCCTTGGCGTAGTTGTAGAACTCCGCGGTGTCCTTGACGGCGACGCCCTCGGTGATGACGACGGCGAGCGGGATGCCGGCGTCGATCGCCTCGGTCGCGGCGGCCTTGGTGAAGGCGGCCGGCACGAAGATGACGCTGACGTCGGCGCCGGTGGCCTCGATCGCCTCGGCGACGGTGCCGAACACGGGAACGGTGGTGCCGCCCTCGAACTCGACGGTGGTGCCCGCCTTGCGCGGGTTGACGCCGCCGACGATCGCGGTGCCGGAGCGCAGCATCCGCTGGGTGTGCTTCATGCCCTCGGAGCCGGTCATGCCCTGGACGATGACCTTGGAGTCTGCGGTGAGGAAGATGGCCATGGGTGTCGTGTCTCTCTTCGCGCTCGTGGGGTCAGTTGCCGGAGGCCAGCTGGGCGGCCTTGCGGGCGGCGCCGTCCATGGTGTCCTCGATGAGGACCCGGGGGTGGTTGCGCTCGGCCAGGATGCGGCGGCCCTCGTCGACGTTGTTGCCGTCGAGGCGCACCACCAGCGGGCGGTCCTCCTCGTCACCGAGGGCGTCGAGCGCGCCGACGATGCCGTTGGCCACGGCGTCGCATGCCGTGATGCCACCGAAGACGTTGACGAACACGCTCTTGACCTGCGGGTCGGACAGGATGATGTGCAGCCCGTTGGCCATCACCTCGGCGCTGGCGCCGCCACCGATGTCGAGGAAGTTGGCCGGCTTCTGTCCGCCGAACTCCTCACCCGCGTAAGCGACGACGTCGAGGGTGCTCATGACCAGCCCGGCGCCGTTGCCGATGATGCCGACCGAGCCGTCGAGCTTGACGTAGTTGAGGTCCTTCTCCTTGGCGGCCAGCTCGAGCGGGTCGGTCTCGGAGGTGTCCTCGAGGGCCTCGTGCTCGGGGTGGCGGAAGAAGGCGTTCTCGTCGAGGGTCACCTTGCCGTCGAGGGCGACGATGTCGCCGGCGGCGGTCTTGACGAGGGGGTTGACCTCGACGAGCGTGGCGTCCTCCTCGAGGTAGACGGTCCACAGGCTCTTGAGCACCGGCTCGATCTTCGCGGCGGTCGCGGCGTCGAAGCCCGCGGCCTCGACGATCTCGCGGGCCTTGGCGTCGTCGATGCCGGTGTTGGGGTCGACGGCCACCCGCGCCAGCGCCTCGGGGCGCTCGACGGCGAGCTGCTCGATCTCCATGCCGCCCTCCTTCGAGCACATCGCCAGGTAGGTGCGGTTGGCGCGGTCGAGCAGGATGGAGAAGTAGTACTCCTCGTCGATCTGGGCGCCCTGGGCGATCATCACCTGGTGCACGGTGTGGCCCTTGATGTCCATGCCGAGGATCGCGCGGGCGTGCTCCTCCGCCTCGTCGGCGGTCTTGGCGACCTTGACGCCACCGGCCTTGCCGCGGCCCCCGGTCTTCACCTGCGCCTTGACGACGGTCACGCCGCCGCTCGCGGCACCGATCCGGTCGGCGGCCGCACGGGCCTCCTCGGGCGTCGTCGCGACGGCCCCTGCGAGCACGGGGACACCGTGCTTCTCGAACACGTCACGGGCCTGGTACTCGAAGAGATCCACGAGGCGATCCGTCCTCACTGTCGGTCGGCTGAGATGGAAAGTGGTCCGTTGGGGAGCCTAACGGGG
>DASSQL010000155.1:0-3435 GCA_035702525.1 Ornithinibacter sp.
CGTCTCGTTGCGGTTGGTGCCCTCGGTGAGCTCGAAGAACAGGGCCTCGAGGTCGGCCCGCTTGGGCTCCAGGCCGTAGATCGGCAGGCCGGCGCGCAGCGCGACGTCGCCGACCAGGCGCAGGTCGGTGGTGTCGGCGACCAGGGTGTCGTCGTCACCGGGAGTGCTGGTGACGTCGGCGACGCGCAGCGCGCCGGCGAGGCGCTCGCGGTCGGACGTGCGGATGACCGACCCGGGCTTGCCGTGCAGGTCGCCCATCGCGCCGGCCCGCACGAGGCGGCCGTTGGCGATGATGACGACCTCGTCGACGGTCTGCTCGACCTCCTGCAGGAGGTGGCTGGAGACCAGGATGGTCTTGCCCTCGTGGCTCAGGTGGCGCAGGAAGCCGCGCAACCAGCGGATGCCCTCGGGGTCCAGGCCGTTCGAGGGCTCGTCGAGGACGAGCACCTGCGGGTCGCCGAGGAGTGCGGCGGCCAGGCCGAGCCGCTGGCGCATGCCCATGCTGTACTCGCCCGCGCGCTTGCGGGCCGCCGCCGGGATGCCGGTGAGCTCGAGCAGCTCGTCGACCCGCGCCAGCGGGATGGAGCCGGCGTCGGCGAGCACCCGCAGGTGGTCACGACCGCTGCGACCGGGGTGGAAGTTCGTGGCCTCGAGGGCCGCGCCCACCGTGGACTGCGGCATCGGCAGGTCGACGTAGCGGTGCCCGTCGATCGTGGCGGTGCCGCTGGTGGAGTGGATCAGCCCGAGCAGCATCCGCAGCGTCGTGGTCTTGCCGGCGCCGTTCGGACCGAGGAAGCCGGTGATCCGGCCGGGCTCGACGTCGAAGCTCAGGTCGTCGACCGCGACGAAGGAGCCGAAGTGCTTGGTGAGCCCTCGGATCTCGATCTTCGCCCCCGCCGCGGTGGCCGTGCTCATGGGGTACCTCGTGGTGTCATGCCCCGATCCTTGCAGCCTCACCCCACGTCAGGGTCAGCCCCCCGGTGGACCGGGCTCCGTCTCGAGGTGGACCGGGGGGGACCGGGAACGAGGAGGTCTCCCCATACGATGGTCCGATCATGACCCCATGGCTGCTGCTGCTCCTCGGCGTCGTCCTCACCGTGGGCACGGCCCTGTTCGTCGCGGCCGAGTTCTCGCTCGTCGCCCTCGACCGGCCCGCGGTGCAGAGGGCCGTCGACGCCGGTGAGCCGGGGGCGAAGTCGGTGCTCACCTCGCACCGTCGGCTCTCGACCCAGCTGTCGGCCTGCCAGCTCGGCATCACCCTGACCACCTTGGTGCTCGGCTTCATCGCGAGCCCGTCGATCGGCGTGCTGCTGCAGGGCCCGCTGGAGTCGGCGGGCCTGTCGGCGTCGACCGCGTCGTCGGTGGCGTCGGTGCTCGCGATGCTGATCGCCACGGTGTTCTCGATGATCGTCGGCGAGATGGTGCCCAAGACCCTGGCCGTGTCGCTGCCGATGGCCACCGCGAAGGTCGCGGCGGCGCCCGTGCGGTGGTTCGGCATCGCGATGAAGCCGATGATCCTGCTGCTCAACGGGGTCGCGAACCGCACCCTGCTGGCCCTCGGCATCGAGCCCCAGGAGGAGCTGTCCGCGGCCCGCAGCCCGGCCGAGCTCGCCTCGCTGGTGCGCTCCTCGGCCGAGGCGGGCACCCTCGACCGCAGCACCGCGCGGCTCGTCACGGCATCCCTGGGGTTCGCCGACCAGACCGCCGCCGACGTGATGACGCCGCGCTCGCGGGCGACCTCGATCGACCGCACCGAGAGCGCGGCCGACCTGGTCCGGCTGGCCCGCCGCACCGGGCACTCGCGGTTCCCGGTCGTCGGTGACGACTGGGACGACATCGACGGCATCGTGCACGTCAAGAAGGCGATCGCCGTGCCGTTCGACCGGCGCAACGACGTGCCGGTCTCGGCGCTGATGGTGCCGGCGGTGCTCGTGCCCGAGACGCTGCGGCTCGACCCGTTGCTGCTCCAGCTGCGGCAGGGCGGGATGCAGCTCGCGGTCGTCGTCGACGAGTACGGCGGCACCTCGGGCGTGGTCACGCTCGAGGACCTCGTCGAGGAGATCGTCGGCGAGGTCAACGACGAGCACGACCGCTCGCAGACCACCGGCCGCCAGCTGCGTGACGGGTCGTGGACCGTTCCCGGTCTGTGGCGCCCCGACGAGGTGCGCGCCCGGGTCGGCGTCGCCATCCCCGACGGGCCTGCCTACGAGACCGTCGGGGGCTGGGTGATGTCGACCCTGGGCCGCGTGCCGACCGTGGGCGACACCGTGCCGGCCGACGGCTGGGTCGCCCGCGTCGTCGACATGGACGGCAACCGGGTCGACCGGGTGCGCCTCGAGCGCGACGAGCCGCAGCCCGACCCGAGTGACGACGACGAGCAGGAGATGCAGTCGTGAGCGGCTGGTTCATCGTGGTCGTCACGCTGGTGCTGCTCGGCGCCAACGCCTTCTTCGTCGGTGCCGAGTTCGCCGCGATGTCGGCCCGCCGCAGCCAGCTCGAGCCGCTGGCCGACGCGGGCAGCAAGCGTGCCGCGGTGGCCCTGGAGGCGATGCACCGCACCGGCCTGCTGCTCGCGACCGCCCAGCTCGGCATCACGGTGTGCTCGGTGCTGCTCGGCGCGGTGTCCGAGGCCGCGCTGCACCACGCGCTCGTCCCCGTCACCGAGCGGCTCGGCCTCTCCGAGGTGGTCGCCGACGCCGTGGCGCTCGTGATCGCGCTCGCCATCGTCGTCTTCCTGCACGTCGTCTACGGCGAGATGATCCCCAAGAACATCTCCATCGCCCGGCCCGAGCGCTCCGCCGTGGCGCTGGTGCCGGCCCTGGTCATGGTGGCCCGGGTGCTGGCGCCGGTCATCCACGCGATGGACTGGCTGGCCAAGGCCGGCATCCGGCTCTTCGGCGTCGAACCCAAGGACGAGGTCGCCTCGGCGTTCACGGCCGAGGAGGTCGCGCACATCCTCGACGAGTCGCGCGACGAGGGGCTGGTCGAGCGGCAGCACTACGAGCGGCTCGGTGCCGCCCTCGAGTTCAGCGACAAGGACGCCGCCGACGTCGGCGTCCCCCTGGCCGGGCTGGTCACGGTGACCACCGCCGCGACCCCGCTGGACATCGAGCGGCTCGTCGCCAAGCACGGCTTCTCCCGCTACCCGGTGCTCGACGACCTCGGCGACCTGGGCGGCTACCTCCACCTCAAGGACGTGCTCTACGCCGACGAGGTCGAGCGACTCGAGCCGGTGCCGGCCAAGCGGGTGCGCCGGATGGCCAACGTGCGCCGCGACGACGAGGTCGAGTCGGTGCTGCAGACCATGCAGATCACCGGGTCGCACCTGGCCCGCGTGGTCGCCGACGACGGCCAGGTCGTCGGGGTGGTCTTCCTCGAGGACGTCATCGAGGAGCTCGTCGGCGAGGTCTCCGACTCGTCGCAGCGCTGAGCCGC
>DASSQL010000156.1:0-3017 GCA_035702525.1 Ornithinibacter sp.
GGCACCGACCTGCTGCTCCCGACCCTGCTCGGCCTGGTGCTGGTGGTCCTCGGCGGCACCGCCGTCGTCGCCTCCCACCGCAACCGGGGGGCGCACCGCTGATGCGCCGCACAGCGCAGCACCTCCTGCGACGCCTCGCCGGCGCCGCCGCCGCCTCGGGACTGGCTCTGGCCGGGCTCGTCGCGGCGGCGTGGCCGGCGAGCGCGGCGGCCTGCTCCGGCTCCACCGGGGTGACCGTCGTCGTCGACACCGGCGGCTCGACCAGCACCAAGTGCGCCTCCGGTGACCCGTCGTCGGCCCTCAAGGCGCTGACCGCCGCGGGCTTCTCGGTGACCTACCCGCAGCAGTACCCCGGGTCGGTCGTCTGCCGGATCAACGGCTACCCGTCGTCCGACCCCTGCGTGCGGATGCCCCCGGGCGACGCCTACTGGGCCTTCTTCCACGCCAAGCGCGGTGGCAGCTGGGTCTACAGCTCGAGCGGCGTCGCGAGCTACGACCCCGCCCCGGGCTCGGTCGTCGGCTTCCGGTTCGGTTCGGGCCAGCAGCCCGGCATCGCTCCCCCGGCAGCCACCAAGACCAGCACGCCGACGCCCACGAAGACGACGTCGAAGCCGAAGCCGACCACCTCGAAGCCCAAGCCCACCACGCCGAAGCCGACGACTCCCCAGCCAACCTCGGGGACGACCGCCCCGGCCGGGGGCACGTCACCCACGGCAACCGTGAAGAGCGCACCGTCGGCCACGCCCTCGGCCAGCGCCACGGCCTCCGCGTCGGTGAGCCCGTCGAGCAGCGCGGGCGACACCGCGTCGGCGAGCCCGAGCGCTTCAGTGACCGACCTCGCGTCGGCACCCACGTCCGCCGACGCCGACGACAGCGGCCCGGGCACCCTCATCGCCGGCGGTGCCCTCGTGGCACTCGTCGCCGGTGGCGCCGGCTGGGCCGCCTGGAAGCGACGCGCCTGACGCGATGATGGTCCGATGAGCGCCACCCTTCCCCGCGCGGTCCACCCGGCCGCGTGGTGGGGGTGGGCCGTCGGCATGGCCGTCGCCGTCAGCACGACGAACAACCCGCTCCTGCTCTTCCTCGCCCTGGCCGTCGTCGCGCTCGTCGTGGCGAACCGGCGCGGGTCGTCGCCGTGGGCGCGCGCCTTCCGGCTCTACCTCTGGCTCGGGCTGGTCATCGTCGTGGTGCGGGTCGTGCTGCACGTGCTCGTCGGCCTCAAGTTCGGCGACATCGTCCTGTTCCACCTGCCGGAGGTGACCCTGCCGTCGTGGGCGGCCGGCATCCAGCTCGGTGGCACGGTCTACCTCGAGGGGCTGATCGGCGCGGCCGTGCTCGGGCTGCGGCTCGCGGTGATCATCGCCTGCATCGGGGCCGCCAACGCGCTGGCCAACCCCAAGCGCCTGCTCCGGTCGCTGCCGTCGGCGCTGCACGAGATCGGGTCGGCCGTCGTCGTGTCGGTGTCGGTGGCCCCGCAGCTGGCCGAGAGCGTGCAGCGGGTGCGGCGGGCGCGCCAGCTGCGCGGCGACACCACGCGCGGCATCCGGTCGGTGCCGTCGGTGGCGCTGCCGGTGCTCGAGGACACCCTCGAGCGCTCGCTCCTGCTCGCCGCCGCGATGGACTCCCGCGGCTACGGCCGGGCCGGTGCCGCACCCCGCTCGCACCGGCTGCTGACCGGGGCCGTCACGTTGACCGGTCTGCTCGCCGCCGCCCTCGGCATCTACGGCGTGCTCGACACGACCACTCCGGCGCTGATGGGCACCCCCGCCCTGCTGCTCGGGCTGGCCCTGTCGACCCTCGGGCTCTGGCTCGGCGGGCGGCACGTCGACCGCAGCAGCTACCGCCCCGACCCGTGGCGCGGTGCCGAGTGGCTCACCCTGGGATGCGGCGTGGTCGCCGCCGCCGCGCTCGTCACCATCTCGCGGACGAACCCGGAAGGGCTCGCGATGCCGTTGTCGCCGTTGGCCTTTCCGCCGCTGCCGCTGGCCGCGGTGCTCGGGCTGCTCGTCGGGGCGCTCCCGGCGTACCTCACTCCGGAGCCGCCGAGGCCCGCCTCCCGCGTGCCGCAGCGTGGCGCCCGCGAGGAGGTGCTGGCCCATGGCTGACGCGATCTGGCTCTCGCAGGTGTCGGTGACCCTGCCCGGCTCGACCCGGCCGGTGCTGCGCGACGTCGACCTGCGCATCGACGAGGGTGAGCTGGCCCTGGTCGTCGGCCGCACCGGGTCGGGAAAGTCGACCCTGCTCGGTGCCATGTGCGGCCGGGTGCCGCACTTCACCGGGGGCACGCTCACCGGCCACGTGCGCCTGCACGGCCGAGACACCCGCGAGCACCGGCCGCGCGACCTGGCCGACCTGGTCGGCGTCGTCGGGCAGGACCCCCTCTCCGGCTTCGTCACCGACACCGTCGAGGAGGAGCTCGCCTACGGGATGGAGCAGCTCGGCCTCCCCGCGGCGACCATGCGCAAGCGCGTGGAGGAGACCCTCGACCTGCTCGGCATCGCCGAGCTGCGCGACGTGCCGCTGCGCGACCTGAGCGGTGGGCAGCAGCAACGCGTGGCCATCGGGTCGGTGCTCACCGCCCACCCTCGGGTCATCCTGCTCGACGAGCCGACGTCAGCCCTCGACCCCACCGGGGCCGAGGAGGTGCTCGCCACGATCACCCGGCTGGTGCACGACCTCGCGGTCACCGTCGTCGTGGCCGAGCACCGGGTCGAGCGGGTGCTGCACTACGCCGACACCGTCGTGCACGTGTCGCCCGACGGCGAGGTGCGCTCGGGCCTGCCGTCCGACCTGATGGTCGACAGCGACATCGCTCCCCCCGTCGTCGAGCTGGGCCGGTACGCCGGCTGGTCGCCCCTGCCGCTGTCGGTGCGCGACGCCCGACGAGCCGCCCGCGGGCTGCGCACCCGCCTCCAGGCGACCCTCCCCCCGGGACACGGTCGACCGACAGGTCGAAGTGCGCACGCCGGGGATGCCGTGCCGGCCGCCGTAGCGCTCTCGGCGAGGGACGTCGTCGT
>DASSQL010000157.1:0-14012 GCA_035702525.1 Ornithinibacter sp.
CGCGCCGTGAAGGTGACCGCGAGCACCCGCTGCGGCTGGTAGACGCCGGAGAGCACCCCGTAGGCGATGCGGTGGGTGATGGCCCGGGTCTTGCCGGTGCCGGCGCCCGCCAGCACGCACATCGGGCCGGTGGGGTGCTCGGCGACCTCGCGCTGCTCGGGGTCGAGGGCGTCGAGGATCGCGTCGGCTCCGGGGTGCACGGGCAGGATGGTCATCGCGACGATCCTAGGTGGCGGCGCTGACGTCACCCGACGCCACCGGGCGGCCTGTGGACGACGCGCGGTCACGGCATCCGGCTGTGGGTCCGGGAAGCAACACCGCGGCCCGCGCGTTCACCTGCAGCGAGTCCCCGACCCGATCAGGAGCCCCGATGTCCGCCGCCGAGCCCACCGGCCCGACGCTGCCCGCGCCCGGCACCGTCACGATGTTCACGACGACCTGGTGCGGCTACTGCCGGCGGCTGAAGTCGCAGATGGAGCGCGAGGGCATCGGTTTCACCGAGGTCGACATCGAGCGCGAGCCGGGTACCGCCGAGTTCGTCATGTCGGTCAACGGCGGCAACCAGACCGTGCCCACGCTGCTCTTCCCGGACGGGTCGGCGGCCACCAACCCCTCGATCGCGCAGGTCCGCGACCGCCTCGGCTGACGCCCCGGGCGTCGAGCCGGTCAGCGGAGGGGGATCTCCGGTGAGTCGAGCGGGCCGCCGAACCAGTGCTCGATGATCCGCCGGGAGATCGAGATGCGCCCGGACACCACGACAGACCCGTCGGCCAGGGCCGCGACCAGCTCGTCGCGGCTGAACCAGCGGGCGGCCTCGATCTCGTCCGCCTGCAGCCGCAGCTCGGTGCCGAGCGCCCGCGCCGTGAAGCCGAGCATGAGCGACGAGGGGAACGGCCAGGGCTGGTCGCCCAGGTACGTGACGTCGGTGACCTCGACCCCGACCTCCTCGGCGACCTCGCGGGCGACCGCTGACGCGAGCGTCTCGCCCGGCTCCACGAACCCCGCCAGCACCGACATCCCGTTCCCCCGGAAGCCCTTGCCCCGGGCCAGCAGGATGCGGTCGTCGGCGTCGACCACGGCCATGATCACCGCCATGTCGGTGCGCGGGTAGTGCTCGCTGCCGTCGGCCGGGCACCGGCGGATCCAGCCGGCCAGCACCGGGGCGGTCTCGGCCCCGCAGCGCGGGCAGTGTCCGTGGGTACGGTGCCAGTTGGCCAGGGCGAGCGTGGTGGCGAAGGCCGACGCCCCCAGGTCGTCGAGGTCGGCGCCCACCTGCCGCAGGGTGCGCCACGCGGGGTCACCCTCGACGGCATCCACGAGGTCGTCGGCGACCACGCCGACGTGGGCCGTGCCGCCCAGCTCGCCGAGGTAGACGGCGAGGCGGCCGCCGTCACCGGGCTCGGGGGCGGTGAGCACGGCCCGGGTGGCGCCCTCGGGCGACGTCTCGACGGCCACCCGGTCGCCCACGAGGCGCAGCACCGCGGTGGCCGGGTCGGCCAGCAGCCCGGGAAGCAGCCCCGGGTCGGCCCGCAGGTCACCTCGCCGGTCCAGGACCGAGGCGCTGAGGGCCAGCTCGGGCAGGGTCACGTCGGCGGCAGGCACGCTGACCAGCCTATGGGGCGCACGCGGGGCGGCGACCTCCCGGACGATCGGGGACTCACGGCATACCGTGGGCACGTGGACCGCAGCCCCGCCTTCCTGGCCGCCCTGGCGAGCGCCGCCGTCCCCGGGCTCGACCCGGTGAGCGTCGAGGCCCTCCCGAGCACCGACGACCAGAGTTTCGACGTCGCCTTCGTGCAGGACGCCGAGCACCGGCGCTGGGTGGTTCGGGCACCGCGCAGCGACGTCGCGGGCGCCGAGATGGACCGCAGCGTGTCGCTTCTGGCCCTGCTGGGGCGCCGGCTGCCGTTCGCGGTGCCCGCACCCAAGGGCTTCGTCGCCCTCACCGAGGGCGGCCGCGCGGCCGTCTACCCGTACCTGCCGGGGCACAACCTCGACTTCGCCGAGCTGCCGGCCGGCCCCGGCGTCGCCGCCGAGCTCGGCCGCGCCATCGCCGCCCTGCACAACACCGACCCGGCCGTGTACGAGGAGGCCGGGCTGCCGTCGTACGACGCCGACGCCTACCGCAGCCGGCGCCTCGCCGACCTCGACCGGGCCGCCGAGACCGGTCGGGTGCCGACCACGCTGCTCACCCGCTGGGAGACCGCCCTCGAGGACGTCACGCTGTGGCGGTTCGCCCCCACCGCGACCCACGGCGACCTCACCGGCGACCAGGTGCTCGCGGTGTTCACCGACGACGACGACGCCACCACCGGCAAGATCCGCGCGGTCACCGGCTGGGAGGACGCCAAGGTGGCCGACCCCGCCGACGACTTCGCCGCGCTCGTCGCCGACGCCCCGCCCGAGGCGCTCGAGACCGTGCTCGAGGCCTACTCGCACACCCGGGTCGAGCGCCCCGACCCCAACCTGCTCGTGCGGGCCCGCCTCGTGGCCGAGCTCGGGTTGCTCAGCACGATGATGGTGGCGCTGGCCCGCAAGAACGTCGGGGCCGTCGAGGTGCTCACCACCCAGCTGCGCCGGCTCGACGACGCGGTGCACGCCAGCGAGGAGCCCGACGACTACCGGCGCACCTCCCTCGCCCCGGTCGGCCTGCGTCGCCGCACCGCCCGGCCGCCCGCCCTGGTCGTCGACGACGAGGACGAGGACCTGCCGGAGATCGCGGGTGAGACCGACGACGCGGATGCCGCCGACGTCACCCACGAGGCCGGTGCCGCGGACGTCACCGACGGCGTGGAGGGCACCGACGACGCGGATGCCGCAGACGTCACCGACGACGTGGATGCCGCCAACGTCACCGACGACGTGGATGCCGCCAACGTCACCGACGAGGCCGGTGCCGCCGACGCCACAGACGAGGCGGATGGCGCCGACGCCACCGGAGGCGTGGACGCCGCACACGTCACCGACGACGCGGGGGCCGCGGAGGCCACCGACGCGCCGGGGACCGAGCCACCCGCGACCGTCCGGGACGAGGTGCCGGTGTGGTTCGAGCTCGAGCACCCGGAGGACGACCCGCCGGACGGCGAGGCCGACCAGGTGACCACCGAGATCGACCTCAGGTCGGGCGAGCGGCCCTCAGCACCGCAGTGATCTCGTCGGCCCCGGGCAGCTCGGGCCAGAGCGTCTCACCCGTGGCCGCGTGGAAGAACGCACCGCGCACCCGGTCCTCCGGCACGCCGCGCACCCGCGCCCACGCCAGCCGGTAGGCCGACAGCTGCAACGCGCGGGCCGCCGCCCGGGCCCCGCTCGCGGGTGCGCCGGTCTTCCAGTCGACGACCACCCAGCCGGTCTCGCCGTCGGGCCGGACCTCCTCGAAGACGGCGTCGATCCGCCCGCGCACCGCGATGCCGTCGACGACGGTCTCGACGCTCGTCTCGACCTCGACCGGCGCTCGGTCGGCCCACTCGCTCGCCAGGAAGCTGGCCCGCAGGCCGCCGAGGTCGGTGTCGGTGGCGTCGTCGTCGGCCGAACCGGGCAGGTCGTCGACGTCGACGAAGGCCGCCCGTGAGTAGTGCTCCTCGACCCAGGCGTGGAACGCCGTGCCGCGGCGGGCGGCCAGTGCCGGTGGGGTCGGCATCGGGCGGCGCAGGTCGAGCGTGAACCGCTCGGCGTCCTCGGCCAGTGCAACCAGCGCGGAGGTCGACAGGTGCGGCGGCAGGGCGACGTCGACGGCCGCCCCGCTGCGCCGGCGGGCCCGCTCGTCGAGCAGCATCCGGACCTCGGCGTGCCACCGACCCCTCGCAACCGGTTCTGCCACAGCGGGATCGGTCGCCAACGACGCCACCCGCCGAGCCGGCTCGAGCAGCGCCTCACGCCGGTCGACGTGGTCGAGGGTCGGCCAGGTGATGCTCACGGCCTCGGCGGTGCGCGGGTTCTGCGGCTTGGGGTCGTCGACCGGTGGCATGTCGACCCACGGCCCGGGAGCGAGACCGGCGCCCCCGGCGTCGCGGACCTCGTCGAGGAAGCGTGAGGTGACCCGCGGTGTCGAGGCGGAGCCCCAGACGTGCGCGGTGAGCAGGAGGTCCTTGCGGGCCCGGGTGACCGCGACGTAGGCGAGCCGGCGCTCCTCGGTGATGCCGTGGTCGGCCAGTGCCCCCGTGAAGACCTCGAAGGCCTCCTGGGCGGAGTCCCAGTCGTGGTCGTCGGCCCAGCCGAACCGGGGCAGGCCCTCACGGTCGCCGCGCAGGTCGTACGGGAGGGTCGAGAGGCCGACCAGCCAGCCCTTGTCGCTGGGGTCGGCGTGGCCCCAGCCGTCGCCGACGACCTTGCCCTGGTTGGCCGAGTGCGCGGGGAACGACGACTCGACCAGCCCGGGGACGGCGACGACGTCCCACTCCAGCCCCTTCGCGGCGTGCACGGTCATGACCTGCACGGCATCGGGCCGGGCCTCGACCCAGCCGAGGTCGAGCCCGCGCTCCTCGTCGACGGCGGCCTCGAGCCAGGCCAGGAAGCCACCCAGGGTGGGGCGGTCGGCGCTGGCCGCGAACGTCGCGCCGACGTCGGCGAACGCGTCGAGGTGGGCGCGCGCCGCACCGGGCGAGTAGCCGGGGCGCGAGAGCACCTCGATGTCGAGGCCGAGGGAGGTCTCGGCCTCCGCGACCAGCTCGGGCAGGCCCAGCCCGGTGAGGCCGCGCAGCCGGCGCACGGCTTCACCGAGGCCCCCGAGCCGCTGCAGCGCGACGCCAGACAGCCGCTGCCCCTCCGCGCCCACCCACGTGGCGGGGGGCAGGTCGTCGAGGGCCTCGACGATGCTGGCGCGCTCGCTGGCGTCGGGTGAGAGGTCGGCGTTGCGGTCGCCACGACCCGGGCGCTGGCGCAGGCGCGACCACTCGGCCAGGCCGTCGAGGTCGGCGGCGCCGAGCCGGCACGACGGCCCGGTGAGCAGGCGCATCAGCCGGTCGCCGCGGGTGGGGTCCTGCACCACGTGAAGCAGCGCGACGATGTCGGCGGTCTCGGGGGTGTGCAGCAGGCCGCCGAGGCCCACGACCTCGTACGGGATGCCGGCGTCCTCCAGCGCCTCGACGACCGGGTCGAACTGGGATCGCTTGCGGCACAACACCGCTGCCGTGCGTCGTTCCGGCCGCGCGAGCCGGCGTCCGACCCACTCGACGACGTGCCGCGCCTCGTCCTCGAGGGTCTCGAGCCTGGCCGTGCTCACCTGGCCGGGCCCGGCATCCGGCCGTTCCGCCAGGGACTCGACCGGCACCCGGGTGGTCGCGGCCAGCGGCCCGGCCACGGCGTTGGCAGCGGCGAGCACGGCGCGGTCGTTGCGCCAGCTCGTGGACAGGTGCAGCACCCGGGCCGGCTCGGGGTCGGCGAAGTCGTCGCGGAACCGGTCGAGCGTGGTGGATGACGCGCCGCGCCAGCCGTAGATGGACTGGTGCGGGTCGCCCACCGCCGTGACCGGGACCGCCTCGCCCGGCGCGACGAAGAGCGCGTGCAGCAGCTGCAGCTGGGCCTCGGAGGTGTCCTGGAACTCGTCGAGCAGCACGGCCCGGAAGCGGAGCCGTTCGGCGCCGCCCACCTGCGGCACGGTGCTGGCGATGCGGGCGGCGAGGGCCATCTGGTCGGCGAAGTCCATCGCGTCGCGCGAGCGCTTGAGCTGCTGGTACCGCTCGAGGACGGGTACCACGGCGGCGCGCTGGCGCAGCACGCCGACCAGGTCGCGCATCGGGTTCGCCCGCTTGCGGCTGCCGGCGCCCTTGGGAAGCGCCTCGAGTGCGTCGACGACGGTGTCGAGGTGGGCGGCGAGCCGGGCGGGGTCGACGAGGTGCTCGGCGAGCTCGCTGGCGAGGTCGACGACGGCGGTCGTGACGGTGGACTCGGCCTTGTCGACGACGTCCATCGGGCCGTCCCACGCGACGACGGCCTCGTGGGCGAACTGCCAGGCCGCGGCCTCGGTGAGCAGCCGGCTGTCGGGCTCGACCCCGACCCGCAGCCCGTGCTCGCGCACGATCCGCCCGGCATAGGCGTGGTAGGTGGAGACCGTCGGGACGTCGTCGAGCACGACCGCGCCGTGCTCGGCCGGCGGCGACCAGATGCCGGCGTCGCGCAGCGTGGCGAGCCGGGCCGACAGCCGCTCGGACAGCTCGCCCGCGGCCTTGCGGGTGAAGGTGAGGCCGAGCACCTCGTCGGGGCGCACCAGGTCGTTGGCCACCAGCCACACGACCCGGGCGGCCATCGTCTCGGTCTTCCCGGACCCGGCGCCGGCGACGACGAGCAGCGGCCGCAGGGGTGCCTCGATGACGGCCACCTGTTCGGCGGTCGGGGCGTAGGGCTGACCCAGCGCCCGGGCGAGGTCGACGGCCGACCAGCGGGTGACGGGGGCTGCCTCGGCGGTCACAGCTGGCGCCCCTCGGGCTGCGCCGGGCAGGAGCCCTTGACCTGGCAGGTGCCGCACTGCGCACCGGGGGTCGCGGTGAAGCTCGCCGCGGCCATCGCGTCGGCCGTGACCGCCAGCAGGTCGTGGGCCCAGCGCGGCTCGTCGTCGAGGGCGAGCGGGACCTGGCTCTGCAGGGTCGTCGTGCGGTTCGCGGCCCGGCCGAGCTGCAGCAGGGCGGCGCCGCCGGAGTGGGCCCCGTGCTCGGTGAAGGCACCGCCCTCGATGGCCAGCTGGTAGGCGCCGAGCTGGCCGTTGCGCCGCACCTCCTCCTTGGTGGGCTTGGAGCTGCCGGTCTTCAGGTCGATGATCCGAACCGTGCCACCCGGCCCGACCTCGACGCGGTCGACGGTGCCGCTGACCACCGCCCGGCCGAGCGCGACCTTCATCCGCACCTCGGCGTCGGCGCGGCGCCAGCCCTCGGCCGACGCCTCGCGGTGGTAGGTGGCGAGCCGCTCGGTCATCGCGGTGGCCCGGGTGAGGTCGCGCCGGGAGAGCCAGCCCGGTGGCAGGCCGAGCCGGCCCCACCGCCGCTCGAGCTCGGCGGCGTAGGCGGCGGCGTCGGTGTCGCCGAGGTCGTGGGCGATCTCGTGCACGAGCGTGCCGATGTCCTGGGCGCCGATCGACGGGCCGTCGCCACCGCTGGCCCGCAGCACCCACTGCAGCCCGCAGCGGCCGAAGTGGTCGATGGTCGAGGGCGAGACCCGCACCGGGAGGTCGGCGGCGCGTCGGGGCCGCTCGTCGGTGGTGTCGCGCAGGGCCCACCACTGCGCGGGGTCGGCGCCGCGCACCTGCTCGCGCGCGAGGCGTGCGAGGGTCTGCACGGCATCGGCCCGGACGGCCGGGCTGGGGTCGACCAGCGAGCGGCGCAGCTCGGCGACCAGCCCGGGCAGGGTCAGCGGGCGGGCGACGTCGGTGAAGGGGCGCGCGAGCGGCAGGGGGTCGACGACGTCGAGGAACGGCGAGGGCTGTTCGTCCTCGCTGCGCACCGCGGTGACGACGAGCCGGTGCCGGGCTCGGGTCACGGCGACGTGGAACAGCCGGGTCTCGTCGTGCCGCACCTGCGCCCGGGCGGCCCGCGGGTCGCCGCCGCGGCCCGTGACCAGGTCGACGAGGTCGGTCGACCCGAGCAGCGACCCGCGCAGCCGCAGGTCGGGCCAGACCCCCTCCTGCACGCCGGCGACGACGACGAGGTCCCACTCGAGACCGGCGGATGCCGCGGGCGTCACCAGCGCGACCGACTCCCCCGCCGGCGCCCGGGCGACGAGGGTGTCGCCGGCGACGTCCTGCCCGAGCACGTGGTCGAGGAAGTCGGCGGGCGAGGCACCGGGCAGCCGGTCGACGAAGCGGGCGGCGGCGTCGAACAGGCCGAGCACGGCATCCAGGTCGCGGTCGGCGCGGCCGCCGTTGCGACCGCCGCGGAGCGCGGTGTCGCGCCACTCACCGGCGAGGCCGCTGGCGCTCCACATCCGCCACAGCACCACCTCGACCCCCTCGCCGTCGCGCAGGGCGTCGACGGCCGCTGCGAGCACCCGGTGGGCGCGGCGCGCGGGGGTGGCCTCGGGCCCGATCCGGCCGAGGGGGAAGGGGGTGAGCACCGCCTCGGCGAGCAGCACGTCGCTGGGGCGGCCGCCGCCGTCGTCGAGCTCGAGGCGACGCAGCGACCGCCGCAGCCGGCGCAGCAGCACGGCATCCGCACCGCCGACCGGGGAGGTGAGCACGTCGACGACGTCGGCCGGGTCGAGCTGCTCGGCACCGGCGACGACGTCGAGGGCGCAGCGCAGGAGGGTGAGAAAGGGGCGTACGGCCGCCTCGTCGCGCACCGGGAGGTCGGCGGTCGCGGTGTCGACGGGCACTCCGGCGCCGCGCAGCACCCGGCGCAGGGTGGCCGTGCGGCCGCCCCCGCGCACCACCACGGCCATCCGCGACCACGGCACGCCCTGCAGCAGGTGGGCCTCGCGCAGCCGCCCCGCGACGTAGCTGGCCTCCTGGGCCGCGGTGCGCAGCAGGTGGGCCTCGACGTCGCCACCGTGCGGTGCCGCGGCCACCTGGCGGTGCGCGGCGCCACCGACGACCCCGACGTGGGCGGCCACCCGGCTCGCGGCGGCCAGCACCGCACCACCGCACCGGTAGGAGGTCGACAGCACCCGGGTCGGGGCGTCCGGCCAGGCCGTGACGAACAGGCGCGGGTCGGCGCCGCGGAAGGTCTGGGTGGCGGCGTCCGGGTCGCCGAGCAGCACCAGCTCGACGCCAGCCCCGGCGATGACCTGCAGCAGGCGCAGCGCGGCCGGCGTGAGCTCCTGGGCGTCGTCGACGACGACGAGCCGCAGGTGCGCGCGCCACCGGTCGAGGGCCTGCGGGTCGGCCTCGAGGTGGTCGGCCGCGGCGCCGAGGATCCAGGCCGGGTCGAAGGCCCCCGGCGCGGACAGCGCGGTGACCTCGTCGTACTCGAGCAGCACGTGGGCGGCCGCCACCCACTCGGGCCGGTCGTGGGCCCGCCCGAGCCGGGCGAGGTCGTCGGGGTCGAGGCCGAGCTCGACGCACCGCATCAGCAGGTCGCGCAGCTCACCACGGAAGGTGCGGGTGGGCAGGGCCAGGTGCACCGAGTCGGGCCACGGCGGGGCCGACGACTCACCCGCCGCGTGCCCGGCCAGCAGCTCACCGAGGATGACGTCCTGCTCGGGGCCGCTCAGCAGCCGCGGTGCGGGGTCACCGGCCAGCGCCGCTGCCTCGCGCAGGATGCCGAACCCCAGCGACTGGTGGGTGCGGGCCAGCGGGGTGGTCGTGGTGCCCCCGAGCCGCGCCGTGACGGCGTCGCGCAGGCGGGCGGCCGCGAGCCGGGTGGGGGCGAGCAGGAGGCAGCCGTCGGCGGTGGCCGCTCCGGCCTCGACCCGCTGGGCCACGACCTCGACGGCCACGGTGGACAGGCCGGTGCCGGGCGCCCCGAGCACCCGCAGCACCGGGCCGCGGTGCTCGACGACCGCCCGCTGGCTCGCGTCGAGCACCGGCGCGGTGCGCGCGACGGCGGCCGGACGGCGGAGGACGAGCACCCCGGGATTCCACCACGCCGCCCCGACAGCCGCTCCATCGCACCCGCCGTGTCGGGCACGGCGCGGGTTACCGCGCAGTACTCGTCGTGATCACAGCGACTACTGCGCGGTAACCGGCGCTGCGGGCCACCCGCACCAGGCCTCTCCGCGAGTTGGGTATTCAGGTCGCCCCAGCAGCCACCTGAGCACCCGACTCCACCAGTTCGGCAGAGCAGGTTGCACCTGGAGCGACCCGTTGGTCGAGGTGGGGACGCCGGGCTCAGTACGTCGGCAGGGTCGGGTCGACCTCGGCGACCCAGGCGAGGACGCCGCCCGCCACGTTCACCGCGTCGACCCCGCGGGCGCGCAGCAGGTCGACCGCCTCGGCCGAGCGCGCCCCGGACTTGCAGTAGACGTAGACCCGCGCCCCGGCCGTGAGACCCGGCACCGCCGCACCGGCGCGCACGTCGCCCACGGGCAGCCAGGCATCGCCGGGCATCGTCACGATCGCCCGCTCCCCGGCCTCGCGCACGTCGAGCAGCACGGCCCGTCGCCCGTCGACCTCCCCGGCTCCCAGCAGCGCACTGAGCTCGCCCACGTCGATGCTCGGGCGCTCCACCACCGTGTCGTCGCTCCCCTCGCCCTCCGCGGCGTCCTCGACGGCCGGGATGCCGGTGGCCCACCCGAGCGGGCGCGTCGCGTCCGCGCCCGAGCCGCACACCCGGCATCCGGGATCGGCGGTGACCGGCAGGGCGTCCCAGGTCTGGCGCAGCGCGTCGTGCACGAGCAGCCGGCCCACCAGCGGCTCCCCGATGCCGGTCACGAGCTTGACCGCCTCGGTCGCCATCACCGACCCGATGCTCGCGCAGACCGCGCCCAGGACCCCGCCCACGGCGCACGACGGCACGGCATCCGGCGGCGGCTGGTGCGGGAAGACGCAGGCGTAGCACGGCCCCTCCCCCGCCCACCACACCGAGACCTGGCCGTCGAAGCGGTAGACCGAGCCCCACACGTGCGGCACGCCGAGCCGGGCGCAGGCGTCGCCGACCAGGTAGCGGGTCGGGAAGTTGTCGGCGCCGTCGAGCACGAGGTCGTAGTCGGCGACGACCGCGAGCGCGGTGGCCTCGTCGAGCCGCTCGCGGTGCTGCACCACCTGGGTGGTCGGGCTGATGGCGTGCACGGCATCGGCGGCCGACTCGGTCTTGGGGCGCCCGACGTCGGCGACGCCGTGCACCACCTGGCGCTGCAGGTTGGTCGTGTCGACGACGTCGTCGTCGACCACCCCGATGGTGCCGACCCCGGCGGCGGCGAGGTAGAGCAGGGCGGGCGACCCCAGCCCCCCGGCGCCGACGACCAGCACCCGGGCGGCCCGCAGCCGGCGCTGCCCGTCGCTGCCCACGTCGGGCAGCAGCAGG
Source organism: Ornithinibacter sp. (assembly GCA_035702525.1). Lineage (GTDB taxonomy): Bacteria > Actinomycetota > Actinomycetes > Actinomycetales > Dermatophilaceae > Fodinibacter. Next base: position 10,884 of record DASSQL010000157.1, read on the forward strand.
TGGCGGGCATAGCGGGTGCGCTCGGCCGGGGTGAGCTCGGGGCCGGGCGGCACCAGCGGTTGTCGGGCCATGTCGCGACGATAACAACCGGTGCGTGGCGCGTCCCGGGCCCCGGAGCTACCCGTCCGTAGGATGCTGCCTACCCCGGCAGAAGGACACGCATGAGCAGCACGCACACCACCCCCCGCGGGCAGCGGATGCCGCGCAGCGAGCGGCGCGCCCAGCTGCTCGACGCGGCCCAGGCCGTCTTCGTCCAGTCCGGCTACCACGCGGCGGCCATGGACGAGATCGCCGACCGCGCCGGGGTCTCCAAGCCGGTGCTCTACCAGCACTTCCCCGGCAAGCTCGACCTCTACCTCGCCCTGCTCGACAAGCACTGCGACACCCTGGAGTCGCTCGTGCGGGCGGCCCTCGAGGTCGGTGGCGACAACGAGGTGCGCGTCGAGCGCACGGTGGCGGCGTACTTCGAGTTCGTCACCAGCGAGGGCGCGGCCTTCCGGATGGTCTTCGAGAGCGACCTCACGAGCGTGCCCCAGGTGCGCTCGCGCCTCGACGCCCTCGAGATGAACTGCGCCGAGGCGATCGCCGAGGTCATCGCCGAGGACACCGGCGCCGACGACGAGCGCGCGCTCATGCTCGGGTCGGCCCTGGCCGGCATGGCCCAGGTCGCCGCCCGGCACTGGCTGGCCCAGGGCGGCGACGTGCCCGAGCCGGAGGCCGCGGCGATGATCAGCGCCCTCGCCTGGCGCGGGCTGGGGTCGTTCCCCAAGGTCGAGTCCTGACCCGACGGCATCCCCCCGCGTGTTCGCTCGTGGCGGATGCCGGAATGCCGCCCGCCGAGTGCGGGTTAGCCTGAGCCCGTGAGCGCGGCCGGTCCGCGCCCCCTGATGAAAGGTGTGCACCTGTGGAGGTCACCATCGGCGTCCAGAACGTCGCTCGCGAGCTGACGATCGAGACCGACTCCCCCACCTCGGAGGTCACCGCGGCCGTCGAGGCCGCGCTCGCCGACGGGGGCGTGCTGCGCCTCACCGACAACCGCGGGCGCTCGGTGTTCGTGCCGGCCGGCGTCATCGGCTGGATCCAGGTCGGCGACTCCGAGAAGGGCCGGGTCGGCTTCACGCCGTGACGGCGACCGCCACCCGCGTGGGTGGGTCGCGGTGCGTCGTGTTCCCGCAGGTCGGCGTCGCCCACGAGAGCCTGCGACAGGACTAGATTCACTTCCGCGCCCGGGTCGACCAGGGCGCCACGCGGGGGCTCACGTGCCTGCGTGACGTGCGTCTGTCGGGCCCTCGAGGTCCGGATCGGAGTTGAGAATGACCGAGTTGCTCCCCATGGCGGCCTCCTGTGCGCCTACCGGCAGTCTTGGTGGCTGGATCGGCACCATCATCTTCGGCGCCGTCATCGGTGTGCTCGCCCGGCTCGTGCTGCCCGGCAAGCAGAACATCAGCCTGCTCATCACCGTCATCCTCGGTGTGCTGGGCGCCCTGATCGGCTACTGGCTGGCCGGTCTGCTCGGCGTCTGCTCGACCGGCGGCATCGACTGGACCCGTTGGCTCATCTCGATCGCGGTCGCCGCGGTGCTCGTGGTCATCTACGGGTCGGTCACCGGCAAGAAGCAGGTCTGACCGCGCACCACCAGTACGCCACGGCGGCCCCCGTCCTGACGACGGGGGCCGCCGTGCGTTCGCGGGTCGAGGTGATGTTCCGGCCCCCGGGACCGGCGTTTCACCTCGAACCCGACGCGCAATCCCGGGGTCGAGGTGATGTTCCGGCCCCCGGGACCGGCGTTTCACCTCGAACCGGCCGGGCACCCCACCGGATGCCGTGCGGGCGCCGGTCAGGCGGACAGCCCGAGGCGCGCCATCCGCTTGGAGTGGTTGTCGGTGAGCCGGGTGAACATCTGGCCCACCTCGGCCAGGTCGACCCCGCCGCCGACGAGCAGCGCCGACATCGCGTCGCGCTCGACCGCCACGGCCTGCGCCTGCGACAGCGCCTCACCGAGCAGCCGGCGGCCCCACAGGGCCAGCCGGCCGCCGGCGGTGCGGTCGGTCTTGAGGGTGTCGCGGACGACCCCCACGACGAAGTCGGACTCCCCGGCGTCGTCGAGGGCCCGGGCCATCACCTCGCGGGTGTCGTCGTCGACGAACACCGACATCTCGCGGTAGAAGTCCTTCGCGATGCCGTCACCGACGTAGGCCTTGACCAGCCCCTCGAGCCAGCCCTTGGGCTTGGTGCGCTCGTGGTACGCGGCGAAGGGGACGACGAACGGCGCCATCGCGGCATCCGGGTCGATGTCGTGCGAGCGCATGTGCTCGACGAGCACGCTGTACTGCACGTACTCGGTGTTGGCCAGGCCGGCCATCGCCGACTTCAGGTGCAGCGTCGGTGCGAGGTCGGAGTCGACGGCCATCCGGATGAAGGCGGTCAGCTCTCCGTACGCGAGGACGCCCAGCAGGTCCACGACGGCGGCGTGGTAGGCGGGGTCCTCGATCGACGTGTGCTCCATGGTTTCGGAGCCTAACGGTAGAGTGACGAGCGTCCCACGGTGCCCGGTCGGCACGAAGACCCAAGTTCCTTGACGTGGTGAGCGCCCGGAGTCCCCGACTCAGCCCGCCCCCCGAAGACCTCCGATCGGCCCACAGCCCCTGCGCTGGCGCACGAGCGCCCGCCGACCGGAAGAGACCCATGACCGACGTCACCGACGCCACCCCTGACGCACCCGACGACGCGACCGCCGAGGCGGTGCTCGCCGAGACCGCCGTCGAGACCGTGACCGAGCCCCCGCCCGCGGAGTCGTTCTCCGACTTCCCGATCCATCCCGACATCGTCGACGCGCTGGCCGAGCACAAGATCACCAGCCCGTTCCCGATCCAGGCGATGACCCTCCCGGTCGCGCTGGCCGGCCATGACATCATCGGCCAGGCCAAGACCGGCACCGGCAAGACCCTCGGCTTCGGTATCCCGATCCTGAACCGGGTCACCTCCCCCAAGGACGCCGAGTTCGCGACGATGCCGTACGCCGGCAAGCCGCAGGCCCTGGCCGTCGCCCCCACCCGCGAGCTCGCCGTGCAGGTCGCCGGCGACCTCGAGCGGGCCGGCAAGAAGCGCGGCGTGCGCGTGCTCACCGTC
>DASSQL010000158.1:0-10129 GCA_035702525.1 Ornithinibacter sp.
GCGCTTGCGGCGGACCAGCCAGCGGGCCAGGGAGAACAGCGCGACGGCGCCGACCGCCATGAGGAGGACGACGAACTCGCCGCCTTCCTGCCAGACCAGGATGCCGAGCACGACGCCGCCCATGCCCACGACGGACAGCACGGCGCCGACGTGGTCGATCTCACGAGAGCCGGTGTAGGCCACGTCCTTGACCAACCTGATCTGGCTCAGCACGACGCCGATGATGACGACCTCGAGGGCGAAGCCGACGCGCCACGACAGGTACGTGGTGACGAAGCCGCCGAGCAGGGGCCCGACCGCGGCGGCGATCGCGGCCGCGGCTCCGATCAGGGCGTACGCCTGCTTCTGCGCGGCGCCGGAGAAGTTGCCGTGCACCAGGGACTGCATGGCCGGCAGCAGGAGCGAGGCCCCGAGCCCACCGATGACCGCCCAGAAGATGACGATCGCGGTCAGGCTCTGGGCCAGCGTCATGGCCAGGGCTCCGACCGCGTACGCCAGCAACCCCAGGACGTAGGCCCGCCGGCGCCCGATCAGGTCGCCGACCTTGCTGTTGATCAGGATGAACGCGGCCGAGACCAGTGCCTCCAGCGCGATGGCCGACTGCACGCCGCTGGCGGTGGTGTCCAGGTCGTCGACGACGGCCGAGATGGACACGTTCATCAGCGAGGTGTCGACGACCAGCACGAACATGGCCATGGCCAGCAGCACCATCAGGCGCTTGCCGCCCTGCACCACCGGCTCGGTCCCGGGTGTCGGCGGAGTGGTCATCCGAGCCCCCTCCACGAGCCCTCGTCACCGGCTGCGACGGCAGGTGCCCGACGAGGGCGTGACACAGCACCACCGACGAGGCCGTCGCCGTACCCGGCCGCCTCTGTGGCGAGACTAGGAGCGAACCACGCGCACGGCATCACCCTCGCCGTGTGACCGCCGGGTCGAGGTCAGGCGCAGTCGCGGCAGATGCTGACTCCGGGCTTGGACTCCTGCGAGCGGTGTGCCACCAGGAAGCAGCGCATGCAGGTGAACTCGTCCGACTGCTTCGGGAGCACCTGCACCTCCAGCGAGAGGTCCGACAGGTCCGCCCCGGGCAGCTCCAGACCACCGTCGGGGTCGCCCTCCTCGAGCAGGTCCACCGCGCGCGATCCGGTCGAGTGCAGCCCTTCCAGGGTCTCGGGCTTGTCCTCATCGCCCTCGCGCAGTCGCGGGGCGTCGTAATCGGTCGCCATCAGTGGTGCCTTTCCCGTACGGGGTGGAACCGGAACAACGTCTGGGCCGCCCCGAACATGCCCGAACGGCGACATCTCCTGCGGGCGGACGGGACGCACCCGGTCCGACTGCCATCGAGTGAGTGGATCGCGGCATCAGCATGGCGGGCTGGTGGGCTGATGTCGAGCGAGAACCGCGGCGATCGTCGAGGGTTGTTGCCCGGGTCAGGGAGTGGGCTTTCGGGCGATCCGGTAGTGCAGGGTGAGGAACGGAAAGCCGAACAGCCAGAACGCGTGCTCTGCGCGGAGCACCCCGTCGTCGACGAAGACGTCGAGCTGTTCCTCGAAGCCGTGGACGGCCAGGGCCGTGAGCTCGTCCGCGGCCGTGTCGACGTAGGTGAGGTAGTGCCCGGTCTGGCCGTCGGCGGCGCGGCTGGTCAGGGTCAGGCCGCGATCGCGGCGGGGTCGCGGGAGCAGGGTGGCGGTGAAGCTGCCCTCCGGGACCGGGAACCCGACGCTGACGTAGCCGGTCTCCTCGTGGGTGTAGGTGGTGTAGATGCCGACCATGATCGGTTCGTCGTCGTCGGCGAACGACCTGATCCAGCCGCGCACCGACACGGTGCCGTCGACGCCGGTGACGGTGTCGATCCGGCTGCGGACCCCGCGCTGGGCCTCGTGCTGGTTCATCGGGATGCTGGCCTGGCCCAGGGGCCGCGCCACCGCGGTCCGGTACAGGAGGTAGCCCGGCCGCACCCACATCCGCCACTGCGGGACGATGTCCAGGGCGAACCGCGTGGTGTGCTCGTAGAACTCCCGGACGAGCGGGTCGACCTGCCCGGGGTCGAACGCCGGGCCCGCCAGCGCGTCGAGGGAGGCCACGATCCCGGCATCCGGCGCGCCTTCGGTGTACCGGGCACCGAGCTCTTCGGCCAGCTCCCGGACGTACCCGGTACCGACGTACCTCGACCGCGCCGGGCGCGGGACGACGAACGGCAGGTCGGCGGCTGGGACCCGGTCGGCGAGGAGGCTGACCTGTTGGTCGCGGAAGACCAGCGCCGACAGGCTGCGGTAGGCCAGGACGGTGCTGCTCGCCACGACGGCCGCCGGCGCGGGCCCGCGGGAGAGCACCTTCCCGACGGCGGCCCCGACGACCGGGCCCATCACCACCTTCTGGGGTCGGATGCCCATCGCCCCGACCACGCCGCCCGTGGCCGTGCCGATGGTGCGTGCACCTGCGGGAGTGAGTCGTCCGGCGAGCCAGCCGAGGGGCGCCGCCAACGCGGTGCTCACCGCGATGCGCTGCCACAGCGCCGGGATCTCTCCCTCCTTCTGGCGAGCCCTGGCCACGGCCTCGGACGCGCCCAGGGCGACCGCTCCCACCACGGCAGCGCCGGCCGCCGTGCGCATTCCTCGGTGCGCTGCCAGCGATGCCCCAGCGAGGCCGCCGACCGAGGCCGCGAAACCGATCGAGGAGCTCGTCGCCATGCGAGCGAACCTAGCCCTCGACCGTCACGGCGACAACGACGATCGGCTCTCTCAGTCGTGGAGCGTGACCTGGTAGCCGTCCGGGTCGGCGAAGGTGAACGTCCGACCGAACGGGCCGTCGGCCGGTGCGGAGACGATGGTCTGGCCGTCGGCGACGAGGGCGTCGTGGATCGACTGGACGTCGGTCGCGTGCAGCCAGATCGCGGCGCCGATGCCGGGCTGGGCCGCGGCGGCGAGATCGGTGCCGGGAACCACCTCGCGGAGCGCGAACACGATCGGCGTGGTCTCGAAGACGACGGCGTGCGGAGGCCCGGTCGGCGATCGCACGAGGCCGAGGTAGCGCTCGTAGAACGCCTGTGAAGCCTCCAGGTCACGCGCCTGCAGGGAGATGAAGTCGGGGCCGGTGACGGGCATGCGGACGCTCCTCGGGTTCGTGTCAGTATCCTGACACGGCGAACCTATGTCAGAATGCTGACATGCGTCAAGACGGGGTCGGGATCGACCTGGAGACCTCACTGGGTTACTTGCTGAAGCAGGCGTCGAGCTCGCTGCGCACAGCCATGGAGGAGGTGCTGCGGCCACTCGGGATGAGCGTGACGCGCTACTCCTGCCTCGAGCTGCTGGCTCAGCGACCGGGCCTGTCGAACTCCGAGCTCGCGCGCGGCGCGTTCGTGACACGGCAGTCGATGAACGTGCTTCTCCAGGCACTGGAGCGCGACGGCTACGTGACCCGGGCGGCTCACGCGCCGGTCGGGAAGGCGCTTCCGACGAGGCTGACACCTCGCGGTCGCCGGGTCCTGGGGAAGGCGACCGTGGCCGTCCGGTCCGTCGAGGTGCGGATGCTGGCCGGCATGACCGAGGCCGAACAGTCGGGCGCCCTCCGGATCCTGCGGAGCATGGTCGACTCCCTGCGCGACCGGGATGACGAGGTCTAGCAGTCTCTCGCTGTCGCTTGACTGTGATGCTCGCGTCATTGATGCGAAAACGCCTCTGCGCCGCCTGTTTTGTGCAACGGTGTCGGGAGGAGGACGTCTACTCCTCGACTGACTGCCGGTGGTGCTTCAGCACGTCGACATCCGGCCAGTTCCCCCGCGGGTGCCCGTGCCTCGAGCACGGCTCCGCGGCGAGTCTGCAGGGGCTCTCCGGTCCGTTCTGTCTTCACCTTCGTCCATTAGGAGTGCCTCTTCATGCGCAGTCACCGGCGTCCTCCCGTGCTCACATCGAGCGCCCCACACGCGAGGCGTTCTCGCCGCCGGCTTCTGGTCTCGGCGACGATGGTCCTGGGGTTGGTGGTGCCGTCTGCCTCGGTCGCCGTTGCCGCCGGCTCCGAGCCGGGACCCGCCACGACGAAGCAGGAAGTGTTCGCGGAGCGGAAGGCGAGCGCTCTCAAGGGTGGGGATGCCGTTCGGTCACGCACTGGCGATCGGCTCCACTCCCTGGCACTTCGGCTCGACGCCGGTATGCCTCATGTCTCGGGTGCGGCTGCACCCCTCTCGGTCGGTGCAGCCGACCAGGCGGTGGCCCCCGACACCATGCCGACGCTCACGGCTCCGGGAGACGGTACGACGGTTGCCGGCGACGTGACTGTCACGGCCGGCTCGACGGCTGCGAAGGTGCTCTTCCTCGTCGACGGCTCCGCCCTGGGAACGCCGATCGCGGTCGTCGACCTCGCCGCCGGCACCCAGTGGTCGACCTGGGGCCTGTCCAACGGGGCGCACACGATCGGTGCCGTCGACTGCACGGTCACCGACGAGTGCAGCACGACCCCCGCCCAGATCTCGGTCGACGTGGTCAACGACGCCCCGGCCGTCACCTCGCCGGTGGCGGGTCAGACGCTGTCCGGAAGCGCCACCTTCACCGCCACCGCGCCCGGAGGCGCTGTCTCCTTCGTCGTCGACGGGGTGGAGGCCGGGCTGGACACCACGTCCCCGTACACCTTGACCTACCCGGTCAGCTCGCTCGCCGACGGCAGCCACTCGGTGCAGGCGGTCAGCTGCTCGGAGTCGGGCTCGTGTGACGGTCCGGCCTCCGCGCCGGTCTCGTTCACGGCGCTCTCGCTGCACCCCCGCTTCACGTCGATCTCACCCACGGTGTTCAGCCCCAACAAGGACGGCCGCCGCGACACCACGACGGCCACGTACTACGTGCCCGACACCGAGGCGGTCCGCTTCCAGGTCCGCAACTCCTCCGGCACCGTGGTGCGCGGCCCGGTCAACCTCGGGACCAAGGTCAAGGGCACCTACCGCTACATCTGGAACGGGCTGCTCAACAGCGGTTCCCGAGCGCCCAGCGGCACCTACAAGCTCGAGCTCGTCACCAGCCGCGCCATCACCGGCGGCACCCTGCGGGGCTCGGCCGTCGCCAGTGTCCGCGTGGACCTGGGGGCGCCGACCATGTCGTCCATCACCGGCAACGGAGTCAGGTTCTACCCGTACCGGGACTCCTACCGTGACAACTTCGCGCCCGCGTTCACCCTCAACGAGAAGTCCACGGTCACCCTCACGGTGAAGAGCAGCACCGGCAAGGTGGTGCGCACGCTGTCGGCCTCCAAGGCGGCCGGGCGGAGCTCGATCGTCTGGAACGGGCGCAACACCGCCGGCTCCATCGTCGCCGCCGGCACGTACTACTGGACCCTCAGGGCCCAGGACACCGCCGGGAACCGCCGCACCTCGGCCCGCTACTCCGTCATCGTCAGCAGCAAGCGGCTGGTCACCAGGACCGCGACGCTCTACAAGAACGGATCCTCCTTCACGGGCGCCGGCGGCAGCGAGTACTGCGCCGACGCGAGGACCTACATGTCGGACTACACCTACGGCGTCTGGCTGACGAACTACTGCGACTACGACTACGACGGCCTCCAGATCGCGGCAGCCATCTACCGGTTCACGCTCCCGGCTGCTGTCAGCTACAGCTCGCTGCGCATCGACAGCTACGGCTACTCCATGGGCCCGGCGACCGTGGGTGTGCTGTTCACCCGCTGGGGCACGGACGACTTCACCGCCACACACCAGATCACCACCCCCACGTACCCGGCCTGGCGCACCATCGGCACCGTGTCGCCCACCGGTGTGGTCAGCTCGAGCCGAGTGGTCGAGCCGGTCCTCTACCTCCCGAACGACACCTACGCGTACACCGACTACGACCTCGCGAAGGTGCGGCTCGTCGTCACCTACAAGGTCCTCACCTGACCGCCAGGTAGGTGGGACCCGGGCCTCGCGGCGGGTTGCGAGAACTCGCAACCCGGCCGCGAACCGGCGGCGGCCACGACGCCCTCGTCCGCACGGTTCGGCGACGTTAGGTTGGGCGGGTGACCCCGACCCAGCTCCGCGCCTTCGCCGCCGTGGTGCGGCTGGGATCGGTGAAGGGTGCCGCGAAGGAGATCGGGGTCAGCGAGGCGGCCGTGTCGATGCACGTCGCGCAGCTGCGCAAGGAGTTCGACGACGTGCTCTTCGCGCGCACCGCTTCCGGCCTGGCCTTCACCCCGGGCGGGTTGCGGCTGGCCAGCCGCGCGGTGGAGATCCTCGGCCTGCAGGACCGCACGGTCCGCGAGGTCAGCCAGGCCGGCGACGGCCGGCGCGTGCTGCGGGTGGCCACCTCGAGCCTCTTCGCCGAGCACGCCGCCCCCGGGCTGATCGACCTCTTCACCAGCAGGGCCGCCGACCTCGAGGTGGAGCTCAGCGTGCACCCGGTCGCGCAGTTCCCCGCGCTGCTCGCGGCTCGCACCGTCGACGTGGCGATCGGTCCCGCCGCCAGCGCCCCACCCGACGGGTTCGTGCAGCAGCAGGTACTGGTCTACGAGGTGCTGACCGTGGCCCGCCCCGACCACCCGCTGGCCGGTCGCGTGCCGACGCCCGACCAGGTCCGTCGCCAGACCTGGTGCCTGGGGCCGTCCGCCGTCGACGAGGCCGGGGTGGTCCCAGTCACCCTGCGACGACTCGGCGTGCCCGAGCAGCAGCAGCGCATCTTCCAGAGCGACGCGGCCGCCCTGGAGGAGACCAAGCGCACCGACGGACTGTCCCTTGCGGTGCGCTTCGCGGTCTCGGGCGACCTGGTGGCCGGGCGCCTGGTGACCATCGACGGTTCCGGCCTGAGCGCCAAGGGGCGGTGGTCGGCGATGGCCCTGCCCGCGCACGACCAGACCGCCTCGGCCGCCGAGCTGCTGCGCTTCATCACCACCCCGCGCGCCACCCAGGCGATGGTGCGCGGCGCCGGCGTGAACCTGGGGCGGTTCAAGCCCGCCGTGCACGTCACGCTCTGGAGCTGACCCGACGAGGGGCGCCTGCGATCGCGTCGAAGACGTCGGACAGGCCACGCAGGGTGTCGGCGGGGAGGAACGCGTCGCAGAAGGGGAGCGCGGCCGCCATCGGTGCGACCAGCGGCTGGTAGCCGGGGACCGCGGCCCGCGGGTTGAGCCACACGATCCGCCGGGCGCGGCGCCGGGCCCGCGCCATGACCGCGGCGAGATCGGCCGGATCGTCGCTGTCCCAGCCGTCGGACGCGATCACCAGCACTCCGCCCCGGACCGCGTTGCCGTGCCTCGAGACCAGCAGCTCGCGCAGGCAGGAGGCGAGGTGCGTGCCGCCGAACCGGTCGGTCACCTGCTCGCCGGCCAGCGCGACGGCCGCCGCGGCCGAGTGGTTCGAGAGCGCGGGGGTCAGCCGGGTCAGCGAGGTCGAGAAGGCGAACGTCTCGGCCCGGCGGGTACGCGCGAACGCGCGCATCAGGTGCAGGTACACGGTGGCGTGGCTCTGCATCGACTGGCTGACGTCGCAGAGGAGCGTGACCGTCAGGGGCCGGCGCACCTGGTGGTAGCGCTGGAGCTCCATGGGCTCCCAGCCGGTGCGCCGGGAGGCGGCGATCGTCTCGCGCAGCGCGACCCGCCGGCCCTCCGGCCGGACCCGCTGGCGCCGGCTGCGTCGGGTCGGCCACCGAGGCGCCGACTCCTCCAGCCACCGGCCGAGCAACGCCAGCTCCGCCTCGTCGAGGGCCTCGAGCGGGGTGTCGGCGATCCGCGCCACCGCGCTCGGCAGCAGCTCGGGCAGCGCCCGCTCCCGGGCGTCCTCGTCGTCGGCCGACGAGCTCCGCGGCAGGGTGTGCCACGGCAGGTCGCCGGTGAGGTCACCTCCCGACGGTGCGCCCCCCATCGGCGCGAGCACGTCGTCGGTCGACTCGGCCTCGGTGGCCGTCCTGCGCGCGTGCGGGTCGACCGGGAGCACCGCGTCGCCGAAGACCGCCTCGAAGACGGCGTCGAACACGGCCAGGTCGTGCTGGTGGTTCACCAGGGTGAGCCGGGCCAGCCAGTAGAGCGAGTGCACCCGGGTCGGCGGGGCGACGTCGAGCGCCTCCGCGAACGCCGACATCGAGCGCAACGTGACCGGCACCCCGGCCGTCCGCAGCCGGTGGCCGAGGGCAGCCACCAGGGCCGCGCGGTCCACCGCGGCCAGCACCGTGGCCGGCGACGAGGCGGAGGCGTCCACCGGCGTCAGCCGAACGCGTAGGTGTCGAGCGAGGCGAGCACCAGGTCGCGGTCATCGGGGGTCTTGGCGATCGCCCCGAGCGCCGGCACCGCGAGCTCTCGGACCAGCTCGGTCGCACCCAGGGCGGAGAGCGCCGCGACCCAGTTGATCGCCTCGGCCACCCCGGGTGGCTTGTCCAGGTCCAGCTGACGCACGTGGCCGACGAACTGGGCGGCCGACTCGATCAGGGCCGCGGTCGCCCTCGGCGCGCTGCGGCGCAGGATGGCGACGACGCGGGCCAGGTCGGGGTACTCGAGCCAGTGGTAGAGACAACGCCGCCGCAGCGCGTCGTGCAGGTCGCGGCTCCGGTTGGACGTCAGCACCACGATCGGCGGCCGGGCGGCCGTGAACGTGCCGATCTCGGGAACGGTCACCGACCCCTCGCCGAGCGCCTCGAGCAGGAGCGCCTCGAACTCGTCGTCGGCCCGGTCGACCTCGTCGATCAGCAGCACCGGCGCTCGCGGCCCGTCATGGCGGATGCAGCGCAGGATCGGCCGCTCGACGAGGTACTCCTCGCTGAACAGGTCGGCCTCGCCGATGCGTTCGTGCTGCGACTCGGCGATCCGGATGGCCAGCAGCTGCCGCTGGTGGTTCCAGTCGTACAGCGCCTCGCTCGCCGTGAGCCCCTCGTAGCACTGGAGGCGCACCAGGGGCGCGTCGAGCACCTTCGCGAGCACCTGGGCGGCGGCGGTCTTGCCCACGCCGGGCTCGCCCTCGAGCAGCAGCGGCAGTCCCAGCCGCAGGGTGAGGAACACGGCGGTGGCCATGCCCTCGTCGGCGAGGTAGCCGTGGTCGTCGAACCGCAGGCGCACCTCCTCGGCGGACGACAGCTCCGTCATCGGGCGGCGTCCGCCACGAAGCGGTCGCGGCAGCCGGTCATGCAGAACCAGTGGTCGACGCCGTCGACCACCGCGTGCACGGTGTCGGGGCCGATCGTCACGGTCATCCCGCACACCGGGTCGACGGCCTGGCGGGGTGCCGGCGCCACCTGAGTGGGCGGTGCTGCCATCAACCCCTCGAGCCGGATGCCGCGCACGATCGCGCCCACGATCGACAGGCCGACCTCGGGAGCGGTTCGTGCGCCGATGTCGAGCCCGACGTGCACGTGGACCCGCGCGGCGTCCGCGGGAGCCAGGTCGAGCTCGGCCAGCAGCGCCTCACCCCGGGTGCGGCTGCAGACGACGCCGACGAAGCCGACCCCGCCGTCGAGCGCCGCCCTGATCTCCCCGGCCTCGTCGCCTCCGTGGCTCGACACGACCACGGCGGTGGCCGGCCGGGTGAGGGTGTCGTCCCGGTCGACCAGGAACCCGACCAGGCGCGCGACGTCGGCCACGGCATCGGCCACCGGTGAGGTGCCGACCAGGTGCAGGAGCGGCGGGGGCAGGAGCGGTTCGAGGTAGATCTCGAGCGCACCGCCCGACAGGCACGGGTTGACCACGATGCTCGCGCCGGGCGACTCCGGGAACACGTCGTCACCGTCGGGCAGCACGCGCAGCAGCATGCTCTGCCCCGAGTCGAGGGCGTCGAGCGCGGCCGTCCGCACGGACCCGGCGGCGCAGTGGCCGCCCACGAAGCCCTCGATGGAGCCGTCGGCCAGGATGATCGCCCGGTCGCCCGGCCGTGCCGAGCTCGGCTCCTGGGCGCGCACCACCGTGGCCTGCACGAAGGGGACGCCGGTCGTGCTGAGCTCGTCGATGCGTGCCGACAGGGCGATGGTCATGGGGGTCCTCGTCAGATGGGGGGAGTGGGTCGGCCCTGCATGGCATCCCACACCCGCGACGGCGTCAGCGGCATGTCGGCGTGACGGATGCCGTACGGCTTGAGGGCGTCGACCACCGCGTTGACCACGGCCGGCGGTGAGCCGACGGTCGCGGACTCCCCGACGCCCTTGGCCCCGATCGGGTGGTGCGGCGAGGGCGTCACCGT
>DASSQL010000159.1:0-2327 GCA_035702525.1 Ornithinibacter sp.
CTCGCCGGCCTGCGCGACCTCGGCGTCGCGCTGATCTCGGTCGCCCGGCTCGACCCCGAACCCGCACACCCCCACCACGACACCACTGGAGAACCGACATGAGCACCACGACCGCACCGTCCGCCACCACCGGCCCGACCGGCGGGGACACCACCACCGCCGCGCCCCGCACCGACCGCACCCGCGGCAACTCGCGGGCGGCAGGCATCTTCTACCTCCTCACCTTCGCCGCCTCCATCCCCGCGCTGCTGCTGCTCGACCCCGTGCTCAACGACCCGGGGTACGTCCTCGGGGCCGGCCACGACACCCAGGTCCTGTTCGCCTGCCTGCTCGACGTCGTCACCGCCCTCACCGGCATCGGCAGCGCCGTGGCGGTCTTCCCCGTCGTCAGGCGGGTGAACGAGTCGCTGGCGCTGGGCTTCGTGATGTCCCGCATGGTCGAGGCGGCCGTCATCCTCATCGGTGTCGTCGCAGTGCTCACCGTGGTGGGGCTGCGCCAGGACCTCGCCGGCACCGCGTCGGCGGACGCCGCCGCCCTGACCACCACGGGCCAGGCCCTGGTCACCGCACGCGACTGGACCTTCCTGCTCGGCCCGGGCTTCATGGCCTGCATCAACGCGCTGCTCTTCGGCACCCTGCTGTACCGCTCGCGCCTGGTGCCCCGCCTCATCCCCACCATCGGCCTGGTCGGGGCCCCGGTACTGCTCACGGCCAACCTGCTGACCTTCTTCGGCCAGACCACCCAGACCGGCTCGCTGACCCTGGCCGCCACCCTCCCGATCGCCGCCTGGGAGCTGTCGGTCGGCTTCTACCTGGCCTTCAAGGGCTTCCGGCCCGCGGCCGTCGCCGGGCTCGCCGCCTGACCCGCGGCATCCCCTCGTCCCGCCGCAGGACCCACCCCGGCCGCCTCGCGCGACCGGGGTGGGTCGCCGCGGGGTGAACCCACGGCCGCCGGGGCCCGTGTGACAGGAATCGGGGCCGTCGCGCCAAGTGGCGGCTCAGCCAGTCCGCGCGAGAGGCAGAACCATGAACCTGACCCGAACGAGCCGCCTGATCCCCGCCGCTGCCGTGGCCGCGATGGCCGCGCTGGCCCTGACCGCGAGCCCCGCCCTCGCCAGCGGGCACAGCATCCTGCGGGCCGACCTCGTCGGCAGCATGCCGGCACCGGACAGCCCGAAGATCGCCGGCATCAACCCGGGCGGCGCCCCGTGGGTCAACGGGCCGAGCAGCGCCCGGGTGCGTGAGGACGGCCGGTTCATGGTGTCGATCACCGGCCTGGTCATCCCGACGGCGCCCTTCAACCACACCAACCCGATCGCCTCCGTGGTCGCGACCCTGGTCTGCGACGACATGGTGAGGTCGTCGACGGCTCCCTTCGCCCTGAGCCCCGCGGGGGACGGCTCCGCCTCCGGCAGGATCGCCGGCACCCACCGCTGCAAGGACCCGGTGCTGCTGATCCAGCCCAACGCCAACCGGGGCGTCTACATCGCCTCGGCGATGAGCGAGGACGACGACGACTGAGGCACCGGGAGCCCAGCCACCGGTACGACCGACCGGAACGACGAAGCCGCAGCCCGGTGACGGGCTGCGGCTGTTCCGGTGGCCAGGGGCGGGGTCGAACCGCCGACCTTCCGATTTTCAGTCGGACGCTCGTACCAACTGAGCTACCTGGCCGGTCCAGAGACGAAAACGGTCGGTGTGAACCGACCGCTCCTTCTCGGAGCGACCCCGACGGGACTCGAACCCGCGACCTCCGCCGTGACAGGGCGGCGCGCTAACCAACTGCGCTACGGGGCCTTGTTAAAGGCCTTGCCTAACGTATCCCCAACGGGATTCGAACCCGTGCTACCGCCGTGAAAGGGCGGGGTCCTGGGCCGCTAGACGATGGGG
The DNA here is from genome assembly GCA_035702525.1 of Ornithinibacter sp. Classification (GTDB taxonomy): domain Bacteria; phylum Actinomycetota; class Actinomycetes; order Actinomycetales; family Dermatophilaceae; genus Fodinibacter. The sequence goes on from DASSQL010000159.1 coordinate 1,891, forward strand.
ACCCGACCTCGACCGGGCCTCAAGGTCGCGCAGCGCGCAGCGCTCGGATCCGTCGAGGACTCCGAAAGCATAGGGGACACATCGCGGCGTCACCAAAACGGGGATGCCGTCGCCGGTCGGTGTGCTCGCCGGTCACCGTTTCGTCAGCATGTGTTGACACCCCCGAAGCGTCAGCATATGCTGACGGACATGACGAGAACCGCCACCGACCTCGCCGGCGACCTCGACAGCACCGACCCCACGGTCGGACTGCGGGCCGTCGCCGCACTGGGCCGCCTGCTCGACCAGCTCGAGACCCTGCACGTCCGCAACGCCCGCGCCAAGGGCTGGTCGTGGCAGGACATCGCCGACGCGCTCGGTGTCACCAAGCAGACCGTCCACCGCAAGCACGCCCGGAGGTAGACCCGTGTTCGAACGCTTCACGCGTGACGCCCGCG
>DASSQL010000160.1:0-2763 GCA_035702525.1 Ornithinibacter sp.
GGCGCGCTCCCCGTCCGGGCCGGTGGCGGTGAGCAGCACCGACTCGTTGCTGAGCTGCGAGGCCGTGACCCGGGCGTGGGCCAGCCACGGGTTCCGGCGCCGGAACGAGATGGCCTCCTGGTAGCGGTGGAACATCTCGGTGCGCGGCCAGTCGGCAGGCGAGCGCGGGAACTGCGGGCGCACCGCGTCGTCACCGCCGACCCGCTCCTCCTTGATGCCGGTCAGCCCGCGCTCGTCGCCGGAGTAGACGGCCGGAGCTCCGGCGACGAAGAACAGCACGGCGACCGCGTGGCCGACGTGGCGCGGGTCGCTGATCGCCGACGCCACCCGGGTGACGTCGTGGTTGCCGATGAAGGTCATCGGCAGGAAGGTTGCGGCGAACTCGTCGTGCCGCTGAAGCGACCAGGCGAGCTCGAACCAGTTGCGCTCCTCGATGGAGTTGCGCACCGCCTTCCACAGCTCGTACTGGGTGAGCGAGTCGAGGCCGGACTCCTCGACGTAGCCGACGTAGTCGCCGTGGATCACCTCGCCGACGAACCAGGCGTCGGGGAACCGTTCACGCAGGGGCCCGATCGTGCTGCGCCAGAAGGCTGGTGGCACGGCGTACGCGGCGTCGAGGCGCCAGCCGTCGACACCGCGGTCGAGCCAGTGGGCCATGACGTCGGTGACCAGCGTGGCCACCTCGGGGTGGTCGTGATTCAGCACGACCAGGTTCTCGTGGCCCTCGAAGACCTGCACCTCGAGGCCCTCGACGGTTCGGGCCCCCGGGCCGGTGGCGAACCGCGCGGCTGCGGGCGACCCGGGGCCGGCCGCCACCGCCTCCCGCCACCAGGGGTGGGCCCGGCCGACGTGGTTGAACACGCCGTCCAGGAGCACCCGGATGCCGCGCTGCCGGCACGCGTGGAACAGGGCATCGGCGTCGGCGGCGTCGCCGAGCCGGGGGTCGATGCGCAGATGGTCGACGGTGTCATACCCGTGGGTCTGCGAGTCGAAGACCGGCCCCAGGAGGAGGCCGTTGCAGCCGAGGTCGACGAGGTCGTCGAGCCAGGCCGTCACCCGCCCCAGCTCATGGGTGGGTGCGGCGCCCGGGGTGCCCGTCGGGTCGGCACCGACGAAGCCGAGCGGGTAGACGTGCCACCAGATCGCCGTGTCGGCCCACTGCCGGCCGCTCATGCGGGCGACCCGGCGTCGTCGAGGTTCTCGATCAGCCCGGTGAGCAGGTGGTGCAGCTGCACGAACTGGTCGGCGTCGAAGCCGATCGACCGGGCGATCTCGCGGGGCACGCCGGCCACCTCGCGGCGCAGCCGCTCCGTTCCGGGCGCCGGGCTCACGACGACCCGTCGCTCGTCGTGCGGGTCGCGGTGCCGCTCGACCCGGCCGGAGGTCTCCAGCCGCTTGAGCAGGGGGGTGAGCGTGCCGGAGTCCAGGCGCAGCCGGTGCCCGAGCTCGCCCACCGTCAGCGGGCCGTCGGTCCACAGGGCGAGCATGACGAGGTACTGCGGGTAGGTCAGCCCGACGTCGGCCAGCACCTCGGTGTACCGCCGGGTGACCGCGCGGGTCGCCGCGTACAGCGGGAAGCAGATCTGTCGGTCGAGGTCCAGGTGGTCGGTCGTACTCATCCCTCGACGGTACCAGTCTCAGTTTGCACAATTCTATTGTGCACAATACAGTTGCTCGCATGAACACTCTCTACACCGCCTCAGCCGTCGCGACCGGGGACGGCCGCAACGGCCACGTCCAGACCTTCGACGGCAACATCGACGCCCCCGTGCGCACCCCGAAGGAGATGGGTGGCGAGGGCGGCGCCACGAACCCCGAGCAGCTGTTCGCCGCGGGCTACGCCGCCTGCTTCCACTCGGCCCTGAAGCTCGTCGCCGCGTCGATGAAGGTCGACACCACCGACTCCGAGGTCGTCGCCGACGTCTCGCTCGGCCGCGACGACAACGGCGCCTTCGGCCTCGCGGTGCGCCTCGAGGTGGCGCTGCCGAACGCCGGCCCCGAGGTGGCCCAGCAGGTCGTCGAGGCCGCCCACCAGGTCTGCCCCTACTCCAACGCCACGCGCGGCAACGTCGAGGTCACCCTCGAGGTCGCTTGACCCTCAGCCCCGGGCCCGGGCGGGGGTGACCTCGCCCGGGCTCGTCGCGTGCTGTGCGCCAACGCCGTCGACGCACCAGCGACCGTCGGGGCCACGACGCACCAGGCCGAGCTCGCGGAACTGCTCGAGCCACGACTCCATCGGCCACCACCCCCACTTGTCCGCGAAGACGTTCGCGTTCGCCACGATGTCGACCACGTGCTGCACCGGCGGGCTGTGGCTCGGGTGGTACTGGTGCACCGCCCCCGCACCACCCACGAAGAGCAGCCGCCCCCCACTGCGGACGAGTCGTTGGCCGAAGTCGGTGTCCTCGGCGCCGTACCCGGCGTAGGCCTCGTCGAAGCCGCCGATGGCGGTGAAGTCCCGGGCCGTGACGGCGAAGGACAGCGACCAGAAGAGCGAGGCGTCGTCGACCCCGCGGATCTCGTTGTCCGGCAACGCCGGCCGCGCCGGGTGGTGACGCGGCGGGAGGGCGGCTCCGGAGCCGGCGCCCGGTAGTGGCGGCTGTTCGTAGGCGACGTCACCGCACAGGATGCTCGGGTGGTCACCCGGCGTGCCGGCCAGCACCTCGCCGTACCGCGCCACCAGACCGGGGTTCGGCACGCAGTCGACGTCGAGGAAGACGAGGTGCTCGGCACCCGCGCCGATCGCCGTCGAGGCGCCGAGGT
>DASSQL010000161.1:0-17984 GCA_035702525.1 Ornithinibacter sp.
GGGCCTGCCGTCCGACCTGATGGTCGACAGCGACATCGCTCCCCCCGTCGTCGAGCTGGGCCGGTACGCCGGCTGGTCGCCGCTGCCGCTGTCGGTGCGCGACGCCCGACGAGCCGCCCGCGGGCTGCGCACCCGCCTGCAGGCGACCCTCCCCCCGGGACACGATCGACCAACAGGTCGAAGTGCGCACGCCGGGGATGCCGTGCCGGCCGCCGTGGCGCTCTCGGCGAGGGACGTCGTCGTGCGCTACCCCGGTGACGTGCTGGCCGTGGCCGAGGTCGACCTCGACCTGCACCCCGGTGAGGTCACCGCCGTGATGGGCCGCAACGGCTGCGGCAAGTCCTCGCTGCTCTGGGCCCTGCAGGGCAGCGGCATCCTGACCTCGGGCACCGTCCGCGCGACGCGCCCGGCGGCCGGGAGCGCGACGGCGGGCACGGCATCCGAGACCGTCGAGCCGCGCAGCCTCGGTGCGGGAGATCGTCGCTCGCTCGTCGGCCTGGTGCCCCAGACCGCTGCCGACCTGCTCTACCTCGACACCGTCGGCGCCGAGTGCGACCAGGCCGACCGCGAGAGCGGCGTGCCGAGCGGCACCTGCGCGAGCCTGCTCGAGGCGGTGGCCCCCGGCATCCCCGCGGAGCAGCACCCGCGCGACCTGTCCGAGGGCCAGAAGCTGGCGCTCGTGCTCGCCGTGCAGCTGACCGCCGACCCCCCGGTGCTGCTGCTCGACGAGCCCACCCGCGGCCTCGACCCCACCGCCAAGGCCGCCCTGAGCCTGGTGCTGCGCGGGCTCGCGGCGCGCGGCCGCTCGGTCGTGGTGTCGACGCACGACGTGGAGTTCGTCGCCGAGGTGGCCGACCGGGTGGTCGTGATGGCGGCCGGCGAGGTCGTGGCCGACGGGCCGACCACCGAGGTCGTCGTGTCGTCCCCCGCGTTCGCCCCCCAGGTGTCGAAGGTGACCGCCCCGGGGCCCTGGCTGACCGTCGACGACGTGCGCGAGGCCCTCGCGGTGGTGGCGTCATGAGGGCGCGCACCCGGGCCCTGAAGCTGCGGCCTCGCTCGTTCGCCGCGGTCGCGCTGGTGTCGGTCGCCGGGTTCGTCGCGTTCTGCTGGCCGCTGATCGTCTCCCCCGACTCCGGGCTCGCACACGGCACCGACGCCCCCCTCGTCTTCGCCCTCGTGCTGCCGCTGCTGCTGGCCGTCGTCCTCGCCGAGATGAGTGAGGGCGGCATGGACGTCAAGGCCGTCGCGATGCTCGGCGTGCTCGCCGCCATCGGCGCCGCCCTGCGTCCGCTCGGAGCCGGCACCGCCGGGCTCGAGACGGTGTTCTTCCTGCTCGTGCTCGGCGGGCGGGTGTTCGGGGCCGGCTTCGGCTTCGTGCTGGGTGCGACCACCCTGTTCGCGTCGGCGCTGGTCACCGGTGGCGTCGGGCCCTGGCTGCCGTTCCAGATGCTCGGCGCCGCGTGGGTCGGGTGCGGTGCGGGCCTGCTGCCGCCGCTGCGCGGCCGTGCCGAGGTGCTCATGCTGGCCGCGTACGGCGCCGTGGCGGGGCTGCTCTACGGGTTGCTGCTCAACCTGTCGTTCTGGCCCTTCACCACCGGGATGAGCGGTGACCTCTCGTTCGTCGCCGGCGCGCCCGTGCTCGAGAACCTGCACCGCTTCCTCGTCTTCACCCTCGCGACCAGCCTCGGCTGGGACATCGGCCGCGCCGTCACCACCGCCGTGCTGGTGCTGGTCACCGGCCGGGCCGTGCTCGGGGCCCTGCGCCGGGCGGCCCGGCGGGCCGCGTTCGAGGAGCCGGTGACCTTCGAGCTGCCCCCGAAGCAGCCGTCCCAGACGGCGGGCGAGGCGCCGGGTCAGGCGCCGGCAGCCGCCGCCGGCATGGCACCATCGAGCCCATGAGCAACCTCGAGCTGGGCCGCAACACCGGCTGGCTGAGCCGTGAAGAGCTCGACTTCGCGCGCGAGAAGCTGCCGATCCTCTACGTCGACGCCGTGCCGGTGCGGGTCGACGACCGCGGCTCGGTGCTGGCCGTCGGGGTGCTGCTGCGGCTCGGCGAGGACGGCAGCGTCTGCCGCGAGCTGGTGTCCGGGCGGGTGCTGCACCACGAGCGGGTGCGCGACGCCCTGCTGCGGCACATCGAGAAGGACCTCGGGCCGATGGCCCTGCCCCGGGTGCCGGCCAGCCCGCAGCCGTTCACCGTGGCCGAGTACTTCCCCACCCCCGGTGTGACGCCCTTCCACGACCCGCGCCAGCACGCCGTGTCGCTGGCGTTCGTGGTGCCGGTGGCCGGCGACTGCGCCCCGCAGAACGACGCCCTCGACCTGACCTGGCTGACCCCCGACCAGGCCCTCGACCCCGGCGTGCAGGCCGAGATGGAGCGCGGCCACGGCGTGCTGCTGCGGCAGGCGCTGGCCCACCTCGGCCACCCCGTCTGAGCCGACCTCACGGCACGGTCGAACCTTGACCGACCCGCCGGACCGGCGCACAGTGAGGTGGCATGCCGAACTTCGCCGGGGTCAACCACGTCGCACTCACCGTCACCGATCTCGACGTCAGTGAGCGCTTCTACGTCGACGTGCTGGGTCTGCGGCGTGCCCTCGACGTCGGCTACGGCCGCATCACCATCGATGCCGCGTCGGGCTTCACCATCGCGCTCCTCACCCACCCGGACGCCGCGGGGGGCGGGTTCACCGAGCTGACGACCGGCCTGGACCACCTCGCCTTCACCGCGGCCGACCGGGCCGAGCTGGTGCAGTGGCAGGAGCGGCTGGACGCCCTGGGCGTGCCGTACACCCCGATCCGGGACATGCCGCTGGGCCACCACCTGAACTTCCGCGACCCCGACGGCATCGCCCTCGAGTTCTACGCGCCGACCGAGGTCTACTCGGCGGCCCTGCACGAGCTGAGGACCCGCGACGTCACCGACGAGGAGGTGCGCGAGACCGCGCAGCGCCTCCTCGGCGACGACTTCCCGACGCTCTGAGGCCCCGACGGCGGCCCCGGGCCGACGTCAGCCGGTGAACTTGTCCCGGGTGCGGGTCATGTCGTGCAGGTCTGCGGCGTGGGCGGCCTCGGGCGTCGGGGCGGTGCCGCCGAGCCGGGCCGGCTGGTAGACGAGGTCGTCGCCGTGCAGTGCGGGGTAGACGGCCTGCTGGGCGTCGAGCTGGGCCTGCATCACGGCCTTGAGGTGCTCGGTCGCGGCCATGACGTCGTCGCGTCGGCCGATCTCGATCGGCTCGCCGACGGTGATGCTGATCGGGATCCTCGAGACGGGGCGCATGTGCTTGGGCAGGTTCTTCGTCCACACCCGCTGCGCGCCCCAGATGGTCGTCGGCAGCACGGGAACGCCCGCGACCTGCGCCATCTTCACCGCTCCCGGCTTGAACTCCTTGAGCTCGAACGAGCGCGACATGGTCGCCTCGGGGAACACCCCGACGATCTCGCCGGCGCGCAGGGCCCGGATGGCGGCCGCGAAGGCCTCGCCGCCCTTGTGCCGGTCGACCGGGATGTGCCGCATGCCGCGCATCAGCGGGCCGGCCACCCGGTGGCCGAAGATCGACTTCTTCGCCATGAAGCGCACGTAGCGCCGGTGCGGCCACGCGGGCAGCCCGGCGTAGGTGAAGTCGAGGTACGACGTGTGGTTGATCGCCATGACCGCCCCGCCGGTGCGTGGCACGTGCTCGGCACCGGTGATCGTGAACGTCGAGCCCTGGACGAAGAAGAGGGTCTTGGCCGCATAGATCACCGGCCGGTACACGGGGTCGTTCATGGTGCTCACCCTAGGCCAGCCGAGGGCCCCCACCGTGCCGCGGTGGCCCGCCTCTCAGCCCAGCCGCGGCGGGTGCCACGCCAGCTGCAGCACCTGCTCGCCGTGCTCGCGCGACACGATCCGCCCGCGCCCGGGGGGCTGCGGCGTGGGCTTGGTGCGCCCGATGAGCGCGCCCTCGTCGGGGTTGCCGGAGAGCAGGATGCCGGGTGAGCCCAGGTCACGCACCGCCTGGAGCACCGGCTCGAACATCGCGCGCGAGGCACCCCCGCTGCGCCGGGTCAGGGCGAGGTGCAGCCCGACGTCGCCGGCCTGGGCCAGCAGCGGCACCAGCGGCCGCAGCGGGCTGCCGGCCGAGGTGACGACCAGGTCGTAGTCGTCGACGAGGAAGTAGACCTCGGCCCCCTGCCACCACGAGCGGGCTCGCAGCTGCTCGGGGGTGACGTCGGGCCCGGGCAGCCGGGTGCGCAGGAACTCGGTGATGCCCTCGACGGCCGCGGCGGTCTGGTCCTCGGTGGTGAGGTACTCGCCCAGGTGGCTCTCGGGCAGCTCGCCGAGCAGCGCCCGCCGGTAGTCGACGACGAAGAGCTTGGCCTCGTCGGGTGCGTGCAGCCGGGCCACCTCGTGCGCGTAGGAGCGCAGGAAGGCCGACTTGCCGCTGTCGCCGTCGCCGAACAGGTAGACGTGCGGCGACTCGGCCAGGTCGAGGCCGATCGGCGCGAGGTCGCCCTCGTCGAGGCCGAGCAGCAGCCGGCGGTCGTCGGGCCCGGCCAGCTCGCGCACCCGCTCGAGGGTGACCTCGGCGGGCAGCAGGCGCAGCTTGGGCCCCCGTGGCCCGGTCCACGCCGCGTTGACCCGGGTCACGAGGTCCTCGACGCCCTCGCCGAGGTCGTCGACGGTGCCGCGGTCGTCGACCCGGGGCACGGCCGCCAGGAAGTGGTGCTTGGTGGTGGTGATGCCCCGGCCGGGTCGGCCCTTGGGCACGTTCGCGGCGACCCGGCGGTCGACCTCGGAGTCGCTGGGGTCGCCGAGCCGCATCTCGATGCGGGTGCCGAGCACGTCGCGGATCTGGTTGCGGAAGTCCATCCAGCGCGAGCTGGTGACGATGACGTGCACACCGAAGGTCAGCCCCCGGCCGGCGAGCTCGTGGATCTGGGGCTCCAGCTCGTCGAACTCGGCGCGCACCGTGGGCCAGCCGTCGACGACGAGGAAGACGTCGCCGTAGCCGTCGTCGACCCGCCCGGCCGCCCGGCGGCTGCGGTAGGTCTCGATCGAGTCGATGCCGTGCGCCCGGAAGTAGCGCTCGCGGGCGTCGACGATGCCGCGCACCTCGGCGACCAGCCGGCGCACCACCTCGGGCTCGCTGCGGTTGGCGACCCCGGCGACGTGGGCCAGCTTCGCCAGCGGGGTGAAGGTGCCCCCGCCGAAGTCGAGCACGTAGACCTGGCTCTCGAGCGGCGTGGTCGTCAGCGCGATGGCCGTGACGATGGTGCGCGCCAGCGTCGAGCGACCGGAGCGCGGCCCGCCGACGACCGCCACGTGCCCGGACGCCCCGCCGAGCCGCAGCACGAAGAGCTCGCGGCGCTGCTCGAGCGGCCGGTCGACGATGCCCACCGGAAGCACGTACGACCCGCGCTCGCGCCACCCGGTGCTGACCAGCCCCAGCTCGGGGTGCGGCGCGAGGTCGCCGAGCAGCTGGTCCATCGAGTTCGGCACGTCGAGCGGGGGCAGCCAGACCTGGTGCGCGGGCCGGCCGTGGCCCGTCATCCGGCTCACCGCGATGTCGAACACGGCCCGCGCCTCCTCGGGCTCGGCGGCGCCGTTCGTCGCCACCGGCTGGTCGCCACCGCGCCGACCCGTCGCGACCGGGGCCAGCGTGTACGGGAGGATCTCGGCCGGCGCACCGGACCCGTCGGTCGTGGCCGCGCGGCGGCGGCGCCCCTTCGGCGGCCCGGACACGTAGGCCGCCTTGAACTTGGTCAGCGTGGTCTGGTCGGGCTTGAGGTAGCCCAGGCCCGGCACCGGGGGCAGCTCGTAGGCGTCGGGGACCCCGATCACCGTGCGCGACTCACCGGCCGAGAAGGTGCGCAGCCCGATGCGGTACGACAGGTGCGACTCCAGCCCGCGCAGCCGGCCCTCCTCGAGCCGCTGGGACGAGAGCAGCAGGTGCATCGACAGCGAGCGCCCCAGCCGGCCGATCGCCACGAAGAGGTCGGCGAACTCGGGCTTGGCCGACAGCAGCTCGGAGAACTCGTCGGCCACGATGAGCAGGGCCGGCAGCGGCTCGAGCGGGGCACCCTGGGCGCGGGCCCGCTCGTAGTCGGTGACGTTGGCGAAGTTGCCGGCCGAGCGCAGCAGCTCCTGGCGGCGGGTCATCTCGCCCTGCAGGGCGTCCTGCATGCGCTCGACCAGGGTGATCTCCTGGCCGAGGTTGGTGATCACCGCCGAGACGTGCGGCAGGTCGGCCATGCCGGCGAAGGTCGCGCCACCCTTGAAGTCCACGAGCACGAAGTTGAGCGCCTCGGGCGAGTGGGTCATCGACAGCGCGAGCACGAGGGTGCGCAGCAGCTCGGACTTGCCCGAGCCGGTGGCGCCGATGACCAGCCCGTGCGGGCCCATGCCCTGCTGGGCCGACTCCTTGATGTCGAGGGCCACGACCGCGCCGGCCTCGTCGACCCCGATCGGCACCCGCAGCCGGTCGCGCTGCAGCCGGGGCCGCCAGGCGGTCTCCGGGTCGAGGTCGCGCACGTCGCCCTGGCCGAGCAGGTCGACCAGCTCGGTGGCCCCGCTGAACACGTCGCGCGCCTCGGGCTCGTCACCGGCGTAGCGCGGTGCCAGCCGGCGGGCGGCCGCCTCGGCCCGCACCGTCGACAGCTGGTCGGCCGTGCCCTGCGCGGTGCCGCGGGCCAGGCTGATGATCTCGAGCGGCACGGTGCCGGCCCGGGGCCCGCGGGTCAGCGTCTGGCCCACCGCCAGCCGCAGCGTCGAGATCGAGGCCACCTCGCCCCACTGCTCGGGCAGGTCGAGCACGGTGACCCCCAGCACGCCGTCCGCGGTGACCACCGGGTTGCCCGGCGGCACGTCGCCGCCGTCGACGACGAGCAGCAGGTGCGGCAGCGCGGCCTGCTCGCTCGGGCCGAACCGCGGCCGCTCGACGATCTCCGGGGGCAGCAGCGGCAGCAGGTCGTGCACCGACTCGCCGACCAGGCGCACCGGTCCCACGGCATCCCGGTCGCGCGGGCTCAGGGCGTGCGGCAGCCACTTCAGCCACTCCCACTCCGAGCGGGTCTCGCGAGACACCAGCGCCGCCACGACGAGGTCCTCGGGCGCGTGCTGCATGGCCGCGGACAGCACGAGCGAGCGCGCCAGCGCGCGAGCGGGGTCGGCATCCCCGGTCACCTCGACACGGGCCCACGCGCGCAGCGCGGCGGAGGCCGGCAGCCCGGGCTGCACCTGGTGGGTCGAGAGCAAGCGGTGCAGGGCCGACGCCGCCACCGGGTCGAGCTGGGCCAGCGGCGGGGTCTCCGGCGGCTCGAGGGTGAGGCAGAGCGGCTGCGCGGTGGCGCCCATCCGCACCTGGAGGAAGTCGGCGTCGCCGACCGTGCGCTCCCACACCCGGGTTCCCTCGGCCGCGATGGTCGGCAGGGCAGCGGGGTCGGGGTAGTCCCACAGCGCGGCCTCGCGCTGCCGGCCGGCGGCATCCCGGATGGTGCCGCGCACCTCGGCCAGGTAGGCGAGGTACTCGCGGCGGGCGGCCAGCACGCCGGCGGTGTGCTGCTGGCGCTGGCGCACCCCGCTGGCGAGCACGAAGCCGACCGAGGCGAGGAGGAACATGCCGGCGGTGAACCAGGCCCGCGGGCCGCTCTGCGACATCGCGACGAAGCCGATCGTGCCCAGCGACCCGACCATCGGCACCGCCTGCAGCAGCAGCCCGCTCGCGCCGTCGGACGGGGTGATCTCGGGAGGTGGCTGCAGCACGATCCGCCCCGAGGGCACCTGGGGCGCCTGCTCGCGGGCACCACGACGTGCGACCAGCGTCATCGCGCTCCCTCCCCGAGTTCCTCGCAGCGATCCGGACCACCGTACCCGCGGCTAGGGTTCATGGCGGACACCGCCGGAGGCGGGATCGCGCGATCGTGGGGGGAGGACCCGTGGCGGCACCGACGCACCAGCTGACCCTTGTCGCCGACGAGCGCCGCTACGACCTCGTCGTGCCCGTGGGCACCCGCGTCACCGACGTGCTCTCGGTGCTCGGCATCTCGTCGAGCGCGGCTCCCAGCTCGGTCGCCACGGCATCCGGCCACGTCTACGGCCCCCACGACCGGCTCGGCGACGACCTGCCCGCCGGGGCCGTGCTCACCGTCGTGCGCACCACGACCCACCGGCTGCACCGCGACGTCGTGAGCATCGACCGCTCCTCGGCCGCACCCGGGTCGCGCGCCACCGCGCCCTCGTGGGCCGGCGGCGGCCGCGCAGTGGTCGCCGAGCCCGACGCGGCCGTCCTCGACGAGTCGACCCGCCGCCGCGACGACCTCGACGCCGACGCCACGGTCAGCAGATCCGGTCTCCGAGGTGGTCAGGCAGGGCTCCGGATGCCGTCGCGCAGCCGCCGCTCCCGCCGCACCCCCGACGTCGTGCCGGCGCTCGTCGTCGGCCTGGGCCTGCTCTGCGTGGCGGCTGCCGGGCTGGCCCTCGCCGCCGAGCCCAGCAGTGCGACAACCTGGTTCGCGTCGACGCTCGCACGCTGGGTGAGCGCGGCGCTCCTCCTCGCGGGTGCCGTCGTCGTGACCGTGGCCGTGCCCCGCGACCGAGCGGGTGCGGCCGCGCTCCGGCTCGCCGGTGCCCCGGCCCTGGCCGTCGCCGCCGGGCTGACCGTGCCGCTCGGGGCGTCCCCGGAGCGCGTCGCGGTGCAGGGCGTGCTCGCGGCAGCGCTCGCCGTCGTCGTGCTGGCCCTGGGGTCGGTCGACTCCACGGACACCGACCGGGCCGCGCGCACCGCGATGGCCTGCCTCGGTGGCGTGGGTGCCGTGCTCGCAGCCGGGGTGCTGCTGGGCTGGTCGACGGTCGCGTCGGCGGCCCTGCTCGTCGGGCTGGCACCGGTCGTGGTGCGGGCCCTGCCGAGCGCCAGCCTGGCCGTGGACCCGACCCAGCTGGTCGACACCGACCGGCTCTCGAGCACGATCTGGGCCGTGCGTGAACGGCACGGCGGGCGACGGCGCCGGGTGACCGCCGTGGACGTGCGCGACCGGGTCGCCCAGGCCCGGGCCGTGGTCTCGGTCGGCACCTCCTACCTCGCGCTCGTCGCGGCGCTCGGCGGGTGGGTGGTCGCCCTGTCCCCCGCGCAGTCCGAGGTCGCCCCCTGGTCGCGGTGGGCCCTGCCGGCCGTCGCCGCCGTCGCGCTGGGCTACCAGGCCCGCAGCGTGCGCGACCGGGTGGCCCGGTTCGCGATGCTGGCCGCGGCCGCCTCGCTCGTCGCCGCCACCGGCTACGCCGTGCTCGCCGAGCACCCGACGTGGGTGCTCGGCCTCGTCGTGGCCGCGCTCGTGGCCTCCGCCGCGACCGTGGTCGGCGCCGTGGCGGTGACCGGCGGCTACCACTCCACCCGCCTGTCGCGGCTGGCCGACCTCGTCGAGTCGACCGCCGTCGTGCTCGCGCTGCCGCTCGGGATGGTCGCCGCCGGGGGCATCGAGGCCCTGCGCCGGCTCACCTCGGGCTGAGCCGGCGGCTCACTCCCACACCGGTGGGGTGGCGTCCTCGGCACCCTCGAACCAGGTCTCCTCGTCCTCGTGGGTGAGGCGGTCGACGTCCTGACCATCGCGGTCGTCCTCAGTGCCGGTGGTGCCCCGGCCGCCGGCGCCGCCCGCGGCCCCGGCCACGCCACGACCACCGGCCCGCTCACCGAGCTTCGGCACGCCGTAGCGCCCGGTGCGCGCCGAGCCCCGGCCACCGGCACCGCCGCGCGCGGTCCCTCCCTGCCCACCACCGGCGAGCACCGACGAGCGGCCGGAGCTGCCCGCGGAACCGACCGCACCCGTGCGACCGGCCGAGCTGCCGGGGCCACCGGCCACCATCGAGCCCGGCAGCCGGCCGGCTGACGCGCCCCCCGGCATCGCGCCCCGACCCATCATCGCCGCGGCCCCGCCACCGGCGAGCACGCCGCCCATGCCGGCAGCAGTGCCACCGGCGCCGACCGACCCGCCCGTGGCGCCGCCCCCGGTCGAACCCGGGACGGGGCCGACCCCACCGGCGCCGCCGGGGGTGGTCGTGCCGCTGACCGGGCCGTCGAGCACCGGTGTCGTGCCGCCGACCACCGGCGGCTGCGTGCCGGTGCCGGTGTCGCCGCCGGGGTCGCCGGTGTCGCCGCCTCCGGGGTCGGTACCGCCGGGCACGTCACCGTCTCCGGTGGTCGCCGGGTCCCAGGCGGGGCCGCCGACGCCGGTCGGCGGCGCGTACGCGCTGCCGCTGGGCCTCGAGCCGCCTCCACCGGTGCCTCCGGTGCCCCCCGTGCCGCCGGCGGAGCCGTCCGGCACCGGGGCGCGGTCCACGGGCTCGACGGGCAGCTTCTTGGTCGCCGTGGTCATCGACTCGGTGAACGTCGCGAGCACGGCGGCCGCCTGCTGCTCGCGGGCCGCCCCCGCCGCGGCGACGGCCTGGTCGTACGCCGGCCGGTCGAGCACGGTCGGGAGGTCGGGCGAGGCCTGGGCCGGCGCCTGCCCCGGGGGGCGCTGGTAGCCGGCCGGGTCGACGTCGAGCGAGACCGACCGCACCTTGGTCACGTAGTCGGCCCGCGCGGCGGTGACCGAGTCGTAGGCACTCTTCAGCCCCGCCTCGATGCCGTCGATCTTCTCGGCGTGCACGTCGAGGTTCGCGGCGAGCTTGCCGAGGGTCTGGTAGGCCGCCTCGGCTGCCGGGCCGCTCCAGGCGTCGGGCGCCCCCTGCAGGGCCGTGACGATGCCGCGCACCTCGGCCGACAGGCCGCGCACCGACTCGGCGCTCGTGGCCCAGTCGCCGGCGGTGAGGTCGACGATGCCGGTCTGGACGTCGTAGATCTCGTAGAGGGTGCGCTCGGCCCGGCCGGCCTGCTCGGGCAGCGGGGGTCGGGTCGAACCGCCGTCGTCGGGTCGCATCAGCCCTCCTCGGTGGGCGTGGCCGCGGGCTCGGTCGTGGTGATCGGGGTGCCGTCGTGGCGCAGCTGGGTGTCGAGGGCGGTGACGGCGGCGCTGCCCGCGAGGACCTCGTCGGTGCCCCGGGCCTGCTCCTGCAGGCGCACGCTCTCGAAGCCGGCCGGGTCGGTCCAGCGCGCGAGCAGCGCGACGAACGCGTCACCGGCGTTCTCGTCGCGGCTGCGCATCTCGGCGGCCGCGAGGGCGAGGTTCTGGGCCGCGGTGACCAGGTCGTCCTGGATGCCGCGCAGCGTCTCGGTGTACTCGGTCGCCGCCGCGGCATAGACCGTGCCGAAGGCGCGGGCCGCCGGCGGTCCGCCGAAGGTCGAGCGGTCGGCGAGCGCGTCGCGGGCCCGTACGACCTCGGCGTGCGCGGCCTCGCGCCAGTTCGTCTCGTGGTCCTTGGCGAGGGTCGTCAGGATCGACGGGTACCTCAGCGGCTGGTCCTCCGGGGGCAGTCCCACGATGTCTCCTCCCACGTGCTCGGTTGCGGTGCAACGCCGTTCGTGCCGGCACCCGGTCGACAGGTGCCGGCACGCGGCGCTTCGCGGTGGTCGCGCAGGCGCGCGCCGGTGGTGGTGGTGGTTCAGCCCCACATGTTGGTGTTGCGCAGCTCGCCGGCGAGGTAGTCCTCCTTGGAGGTCATGACCGCCTGGCGGACGTCCTCCAGCAGCTGCCGGCAGTCGTCGATCTGCTTGTCCCAGTCGAGCTGGGCCTGCGAGTACGCCTGTCGGGCCGAGCCGTCCCACTGCTCGACGTAGGGCTTGAGGTCGCTCTTCATCGTCTCGAGGCGCTGCTCGAGCTTGGCGAGCCCGCCCTTCATGTCACTCACGAGGGCGTCGATCCCGGCGCCGCCGACCTTGATTCCGTCTCCAGCCATGATGGTCTCCCTCCCGCTCACTTGCCGAGCATGCTGTTGTACTTGGACAGGTTCGACGAGGCCGACGCGTCGTCAGCGTCGTACTGGCGCTGGGCGCCGGTGAGGTTGGCCTCGAAGGTGTCGAGCACGTCGACGATGTCCTGGGTCTGCACCTTCCACGCCTCGCTCACCTGGTCGAAGCTGCGGGCCCCGTGGCCCTCCCAGTGCGCCTTGACGGCCTCCATCTGACCGCGCAGCGAGCTGATCTGCGTGCGCAGGTCACCTCGGGCGGTGCTGACGATGTCGGCGCTCTTGCGAACGACGCCTTCGCCGGCCCGGTACGAGTCAGCCATGAGTTGTCCTTCCCTCGTGCGACGGTGCGTCGCTGTCGTGTGTCCCCTGACCGGTGGCCCCTCTCCCGACCCCGGCCCGGCCCTCCCGTGGTCTCGCAGGACCGACCCTACGGCGACATCCGTGCAGGTCCAATGGGGAGAACTCCCCGCCCCGGCTCCGGGGCCGTCGGGGCCCTCGGGCCCGGTCTATGCTCAGACGGCTGTCGGGGGCCAACGCCGTGGGAAGGCCCGCAGCCGTCGGAGGGGAGCCAGTCACGTGAGCCAGGCCAGTACCGCCGCATCGCTGGTGCGGGTGTCCGTGTCGTCGGGCACGCGCCGCGCGGATCTGGGTGTGCCGGGCGGCATCCCGGTCGTCGAGCTGGTGCCCGAGCTGGCTCGCGAGCTCGGGGTGCTCGACCCCGGCAACGCCTCCCACGGCTTCCGGCTGGTCGGCGGTGGCGGGGTCGTCGTCGACCCCGACCGCAGCCTCGCGGCCCAGGGCATCACCGACGGAGCCGTGCTCTCGCTCGAGACCGTCGACGTCACGACCGACAAGGTCTACGACGACGTGGTCGAGGCCGTCGCCGACGTCGTCGAGACCCAGTTCGCACCATGGACCGCGCGGCACAGCGCCGGCACCGCCATCGGCGCCGCCACCGTGTTCCTGCTGTGCGCGGCCTGGGCACTGTTCACCGCCCGGGATGCCGGGCTCCTCGTCACCGCCGTTGCCGGCGCCGTCGCCCTCCTGCTCGTCGGCACCGCCGCCGTGCTCGAGGCCCGCACCCAGGCGACCGGGGCCGTGGCCCTCGCGGCGGTCTCGCTCGTCTACGCCGCCGTCGCCGGGTTCGCCCTGAAGCCGTCCGCCCCGCTGTGGGGCGAGGGGCTGCTCTACGCCGGCGCCGCGGTCGCCGTCGTCGGCCTGCTGGGTGCGGCCGCGCTCCCCCGGCACCGCCTGGTGCTGGCGGCCGGCGCGGTCGTGGGCGCCGCGATGGTCGTGCTGGGCGTCGCCAGCGGCCCCGGCGGCCTCTCGATGACGGCCACCTGCACGGTGGTGTTCGTCGTCGCCGTCGTGCTCGGCAACGTGCTGCCCTGGGTGGGGCTGTCGTCGAGCCGGCTGTCGTCGCACGCCCCGCGCACCGAGGCCGAGATCGGCGCCGACGCCCCCGAGGTCGACCGCGGCCAGGTCCGCGCGCAGGTCGCCCGTGGGCACGACGTCATGGTCGCGGTGGCGCTCGCCACCGGCGGCATCGCCCTGCTCACCACCCCGCAGCTGGTCGCCGCCGGTCTGGCCGGCACCCTGCTCGCCGTCGCCGGCCACGTGGCCACCCTCCTGCGCACCCGGCACAGCCGCACCCGCACCTCCGTCCTGCTCGCGATGGCCACCGGCATCCTGGGCCTGGCGGTGGCCGCGGTCGCCGCGGCCCAGCTGCACCCGGGCTGGCGGCCGGCCCTCGCCGTGCTGCTCGGCGGTGGCGCGGCCCTGGTGGTGTCGCTCGCGGTGCTCGCCCCCCGCACCCGGGTCGGGCTGGGTCGCCTCGCCGACACGCTCGACGGCATCGTGCTCGTGGCGCTGCTGCCGCTCGCCGCCGCCACCATCGGGGTGCTCTGACCCGATGGCCACCAAGAAGGACCTCGTCGAGGCGCAGTCGTTCAGCCGTCGCCGGCTCACGACGGCCTTCGTCAGCGGCGCGCCCGGTGGCCGCGAGGTCGAGCCGCACCGCCCGCTGCGGGCCGTGGTCGGCGGCCTGGCACTG
This sequence comes from Ornithinibacter sp., assembly GCA_035702525.1. Taxonomy (GTDB): domain Bacteria; phylum Actinomycetota; class Actinomycetes; order Actinomycetales; family Dermatophilaceae; genus Fodinibacter. The sequence goes on from DASSQL010000161.1 coordinate 13,875, forward strand.
ACCGCCGTGCTCGTGCTCGGCAGCATGGCGTTCGGGTGGCTGCGCTCGTCGCTGCCGGCCGACTGGCAGGACAACCGGCTGATCATCGCCGAAGACAGCGGCGCCCGCTACGTCTCCCTGCAGGGGCTGCTGCACCCCGTCGTCAACACCACCAGCGCCCGGTTGCTGATCCCGTCGCAGGACTTCAAGGTGCTCGCGGTCCCGGACGACGAGCTCGCCTCGATCAGCCGCGGCCCGACCCTGGGCATCCTCGGGGCCCCCGACTCCCTCACCCCGCCCGACCGGCTGGTCAACAGCGGCTGGGTCTCGTGCCTCGACTCGAGCGAACAGGTCTCGACGTCGGTCGGAGGCGCCCGCCGCGCGACCCCCGTCGAGCGCGGGGCCCTGGTCGTGCGCACCGACGACCGCACCTTCGTCGTGGCCGACGGACGCCGCTACCCGGTGGCCGACCGCGACGTCTCGGCCGTCACCGTGGCGCTGCGCCTCGACGGGCGGTCGGCCGTCGCGGCCCCGGCCGCCTGGCTGAACCTCTTCCCCGAGGGGCCGGCACTGGCCCCGCTCACCCTCGACGGGTTGGGCACCCCGCTGCCCGGGCTCCCGGCCGGGGCGACGGTCGGCTCGGTGCTCACCCTCGACGGCGACGGTCGCCGCTACGTGGTCCTGCCCAGCGGCGACCTCGAGCCGCTGCCCGAGGTCGCGAACGAGATGTACCGCCTCGGGTCGGGCGCCTCAGGTCGTGAGATCCCGGTGCAGGCGGCCCAGATCGCCCAGCTGCAGGTGCGTCCCCAGCGCTTCGCGCCGCCGGAGTGGCCGGCCGCGTACCCCGCCGCCATCAGCGACACCCCCTGTGCCACGCTCACCGCCGCGGCAGGCGCCCCACCGGAGGTGGCCCTCGGCTCCACCACCGCCGCACCTGCCGAGGGCACCGCGGGGCGCACCGTCCTCGCGACCGGCTCGGGCGCCCTGGTGCGGGCGGTCTCCGGGCCGGTGCTCAGCAAGGGCCCGGTGCTCGCCGTCGACCAGACCGCCACCGCCTACGCCCTCCAGGGCGCCGACACCGAGCTGCTCGCCCGGCTGGGCTACACCCCCGGCGACGTCGCGCCGGTGCCCCAGGCGTGGACCGAGCTGCTGCGCTCCGGCCCGGTGCTGAGCAGCACCGCGGCCCGCACCGAGGTCTCCGGCGGCTGATGGGCCGCGCCCGCTCCGCCCTCGCCGCGTCCGTCGCGGGGTGCGCCCTCGCCGCGCTCGGCGCTGTCGGGAGCCCTGCGGCCGGCGCCTCCCCCGCCGCCTCCCAGGCCTGCGAGCAGGGCCGCACCCGCTACGTCGAGGACACCCCCGCCGCGCTCGTGCGGCTCGGCGCCCGCACGGCGTGGGGGCTCGCCACCGGCCGGGGCGTCGTCGTCGCGGTCGTCGACACCGGGGTGGCCGACGCGAACGCCCACTTCCCCGACGGCGTGCTGCTGCCCGGGCGCTCGTTCTCCGGCGGGTCGCCCCGCACCGACCCGCGCGCGCACGGCACGGCGGTGGCCGGCATCATCGCCGCTCGGCCGCTCGGTGACCGCTCGGGGGTGGAGGGTCTCGCCCCGCAGGCCCGCATCCTGCCCGTCAAGGTCGTGCCCGACGAGCAGACCACCGCCGACGGCGAGGTCGCGATCGGCGCGCTCGCCGACGGCATCCGGTACGCCGCCCGCTCCGGTGCCGACGTCGTGAACGTCTCGCTGAGCACGCCCACCGACGACCCGCGCCTGCGGGCGGCGGTGCGCGACGCGACCCGGCAGGGCGCGCTCGTCGTGGCCTCGGCCGGCAACCGGCGCACGGCCGAGGACCGGGCCGACGGCCCGCGCTACCCCGCCGCCTACCCCGAGGTGCTGGCCGTGGCCGCGACCGACGCCGACGACCGGGTGACCGACGACTCGGTGCACGGGGCGCACGTCGACCTCGCCGCCCCCGGCCGCGACGTGCTGACGGCGTGGGGCGCCTGGGGTGACTGCTACCTCAGCCAGGACGGCGAGTCGACGAGCTACGCCACGGCGTACGTCAGCGCCGCCGCGGCCCTGGTCGCCCAGCGCTTCCCGCACGACGGGCCGGCCGCGTGGAAGCAGCGGCTCGAGGCCACGGCGGCGCGCGACCGGCGCGACGCCCGCGACGACGTCACCGGTTGGGGGGTCGTGCAGCCCGTGGAGGCGCTCACGGCGGTGCTCGACGACGGCATCGCCGGGCCGGTCGCCGCGGGGGCCTCCCCGCGCCCGACCGCGACCCCGGGCACCACCCTGGTGGCGGTGGGCACGGTGACCGACCCGCTCGTGGCCGACCGTCGCCAGGTGCTGTGGGTCGGCATCGCGGCAGGCAGCGCGGTGCTCGGGCTCGCGCTGCTGCATCTGGTGCGCAGACGCCCCACGGCCTGAACCCGGGTGAGCCGCAGCCGCTCCGTCTGGGAGGATGTCCCCCATGACCGAGCACCTCACCTCCCTTCGCGCTGCCTCCGTTCCGGAGAGGCCGTCCCTCGACGGCCTCGAGGACAAGTGGGCCGCCGTATGGCAGGCCGAGGACACCTACGCGTTCGACCGGGAGGCCGCCCTGGCCGGCCCGCGTGAGGCGGTCTTCTCGATCGACACCCCGCCGCCCACGGCATCCGGCTCGCTGCACATGGGTCACGTCTTCAGCTACACGCACACCGACTGCATCGCGCGCTACAAGCGGATGGCGGGCTTCAACGTCTTCTACCCGATCGGCTGGGACGACAACGGGCTGCCCACCGAGAAGCGCGTGCAGAACTACTACGGCGTGCGCGGTGACGCGTCCCTGCCGCACGACCCGGCGTTCGCGCCGCCGTTCCGCGGTGACGCGAAGAGCACCAAGGCCGCCGACGAGGTGCCGATCTCGCGGCAGAACTTCATCGAGCTGTGCGACGAGCTCACCGTGCGCGACGAGGAGGCCTTCGAGTCGCTCTTCCGCCGCATCGGGCACAGCTACGACTGGTCGATCTCGTACCGCACCATCGACGACCACTCCCGCGCCACCGCCCAGCAGGCGTTCCTGCGCAACCTGGCCCGCGGCGAGGCCTACCAGGCTGAGGCCCCCGGGCTGTGGGACGTCACCTTCCAGACCGCCGTCGCCCAGGCCGAGCTCGAGGCCCGTGACTACCCCGGCCACTACCACCGGGTCGCGTTCCACCGCCCTGACGGCTCGCCCCTGTACATCGAGACGACCCGTCCCGAGCTCATCCCCAGCGTCGTCGCGCTCATCGCGCACCCCGACGACGAGCGCTACCAGGGCCTGTTCGGCAGCACCGTCACCTCCCCCCTGTTCGGGGTCGAGGTGCCGGTCGTGGCCCACCCCGCCGCCGAGATGGACAAGGGCGCCGGCATCGCGATGTGCTGCACCTTCGGCGACCTCACCGACGTGCTGTGGTGGCGCGAGCTGCGCCTGCCGACCCGGTCGGTGATCACCCGCAGCGGACGGCTCCAGACCGAGGTGCCCGAGTGGCTGGCCGACGGTCCCGGTGCCGGCCTCTACGCCGAGGGCATCGCCGGCAAGACCGCGTTCGGTGCCCGCGAGGCGGTCGTCTCCGCCCTGCGCGAGTCGGGCGACCTCGACGGCGAGCCGACTCCGACCAAGCGGATGGCCAACTTCTACGAGCGCGGCGAGAAGCCGCTCGAGATCGTCACCTCGCGGCAGTGGTACATCCGCAACGGCGGGCGCGACGCCGACCTCAACGCCGCGCTCATCGCCCGCGGCGAGGAGATCGACTTCCACCCCGCGTTCATGCGCTCCCGCTACGCCAACTGGGTCGGCGGGCTGAACGGCGACTGGCTGGTCTCGCGGCAGCGCTTCTTCGGCGTGCCGATCCCGGTCTGGTACCCGCTCGACGCCGATGGCGAGCCCGACTACGCGAACCCGCTGGTGCCGGCCGAGGCCGACCTCCCGGTCGACCCCGCGGCCAACCCGCCGGCCGGCTACACCGAGTCCCAGCGCGGCGAGCCCGGCGGCTTCGTCGGCGACCCCGACATCTTCGACACCTGGGCCACCTCGTCGCTCAGCCCGCAGATCGCCGGTGGCTGGCGCGACGCCGCGGGCACGGGCACCGACCCGCTGTTCGAGAAGGTCTTC
>DASSQL010000162.1:0-16626 GCA_035702525.1 Ornithinibacter sp.
GATCGACTCGAGCTCGCTCTCGTCGACGATCGGGATGCCGTTGGGGTACGACGGTCCTGCGAGCTGCGGTGGGTAGGCACGGCCGGCGATGTCGGGGATCTGCGTCGCGGTGAACGCGACCACCTCGACGCCGGGGTCGTCCCGGTACATCAGGTTGAAGTCGTGGAAGTCGCGGCCCGCTGCGCCGAGGATGACGACGCGTTCGCGGGACTCCGCCGGGGTCGATGAGCTCATGGCGTTCTCCGTCAGGGCTGGGTCGACCACGGGGTGCGGGACCCGCCACTTTCGATGCTAGACCCGGCCGGGCGAGACCCCCTCAGGGGGTGACGGGCGACGCACGACGCGCCACGGCACCCGCGACGACGACCGCCGCGAAGCGCGCCGCCAACGGCTGCCACGCCGCCCGCAGCACCTCGCGCGCCGCGACCACCTGGGCCAGCAGGGCGTCCTGCTCGGGCGTCAGGCCGTCGGGGGAGTCCCAGCGCAGCCACGCGCCGAACACCTCGGGCGAGGTCTCGGGGTGGAACTGGACCCCCCAGGCGACCGGCCCGAACCGCAGCGCCTGCGGCCGGCCGTCGGGCAGCGTCGCGAGCACCGTGGCACCGGGCGGTGGTTCGAGCACGACGTCGTCGTTGTAGTGGACCGCCGGCAGGCCGTCGACGCCGGACAGCAACGGGTCGGATGCCGCGGCACCGGTCAGCCGCACCGGTACCGGCCCGGTGGTGCGGCCCGAGGGGTTGCGCCCGACGGTGCCACCGAGGGCCACCGCCGCGAGCTGGTGCCCGAGGCACACCCCGAGCGTGGGCACCCCCCGGTCGACGGCATCCGCGATGAGGGCACGGGTGGGTGCGAGCCAGGGAGCGTCGGCGTCGTCGCAGGCGCCCATGGCCCCGCCGAGCACGACCAGGCCGTCGGGGGAGCCGGCGACGTCGTCCCAGCGCTCGACGACGGGGTGCCCGAGGTCGCCCCGGACGACGTCGAGCTCGAGCCCCAGCTCGGCCCACCACTCGCCCAGCCACGCCACCGGGGCGTCGGGCTCGTGCTGCACGACCAGCAGGCGTGCCATCAGCCGAGCTGGGTGCCGACGAGCGCACCGATGCCGTAGGTGACCGCCATCGCGAGCAACCCTCCGACCACCACGCGCACGGTGGCGCGCTTCGCGTCCGAGCTGCCGAGCCGCGCGCTGACCAGGCCGGTGAACGCCAGGGCCAGCACCACGGCCACCACCGTCACGGGCACCCGCCACGCCACCGGTGGCAGGAGGATGGCGAGCAGTGGCAGGAGCGCGCCGACGGTGAAGGCCGCCATCGAGGCCCACGCCGCGTGCCAGGGGTTGGTGTAGTTGTGCGGGTCGATGCCGAGCTCGGCCTCGGCGTGCGCCCCCAGGGCGTCGTGGGCGGTGAGCTGGGTGGCCACCTGGAGCGCGAGGTCGGGGGTGAGCCCCTTGCCGCGGTAGATGCCGGCCAGCTCGGCGAGCTCGGCCTCGGGCTCCTCGTCGAGCTCGCGGATCTCCTTGGCGATCAGCGCCTTCTCGGAGTCGCGCTGGGTGCTCACGGAGACGTACTCGCCGACCGCCATGCTCATCGCCCCGGCGGCGAGGCCCGCCAGGCCGGCGGTGAGCACGGCGCCGCGCTCGGTGGTGGCGGCGGCGACACCGATGACCAGCCCGGCGGTCGACACGATGCCGTCGTTGGCGCCGAGCACGCCGGCGCGCAGCCAGTTCAGCCGGCCGGCGACCGAGCCGTCGTGGGCCTCGTGGTGGGTGGCGGGGGTCGACACGGGTGCGTCACTCACGCGAAGGTCGCCCCCTGCGCGCGGGCTGCTGCCGAGATGCGGTGCGCCAGCTCGATGTCGAGCTGGGTCAGCCCGCCGGCGTCGTGCGAGGTGAGCAGCCAGCGCGTCGTGCGCCAGCGGATGTCGATGTCCGGGTGGTGGTTCATCTGCTCGGCCTCGTCGGCCACCGCGTCGACGATGCGGATCGCCGCCGGGAAGTCCGGCGCCTCCACGGTCGCCACGATGGCGTCACCCTCGCGTGCCCACCCGCTCAGCCCTGCGAGCTGGGTGGTCACCTCGTCGTCGCTCAGCAGTCGGCTCATGACGTCCATTGTGGTGCACCACCGGATGCCGTGTGCACCGCGCCCGCTCCCGTCGTCCAGCCCGCGTGGGTCGGGAGATCCCGCGACGTCAGGGCACTCCGCCGAGTCAGGACCGAGTACGACCCTGAGCCTACGAAGTGCTCCTGACGTCGCGAAGAGGGGGGAGCGGTCAGAGCACCTCGGTGACCGTGGCGGGAGCCGCGAAGGGGTCGCCCTCGAGCCCGTCGTCGTCGGGTGCGACCAGCACCGGGGTCACCTCGTGCGGCGTGATCTCGCCGCGGTCGATGGCCTCGGCCCAGTGGCACGCCACCCGGTGGCCGACTGGCACGCCCGGCAGGTCGACGACGCGCAGCTGCGGGCGCTCGTCGTCGCACCGGGTCTTCTGGCGCCACGGGCAGCGGGTGTGGAACCGGCACCCGGTCGGGGGGTTCGAGGGCGAGGGCAGGTCACCGGTGAGCAGGATCTGCTCGCGGCTGTCCTCGACCACCGGGTCGGGCACCGGCACGGCCGACAGCAGCGCCCGGGTGTAGGGGTGCAGCGGCTGGGCGTAGAGGTCGTCGGCGGTGGCCTCCTCGACCATCCCGCCGAGGTACATGACGCCGATCCGGTCGCTGATGTGCCGCACCACGGCCAGGTCGTGGGCGATGACGAGGTAGGTGAGGTCGAACTCCTTCTGCAGCTCGTCGAGCAGGTTGATCACCTGGGCCTGCACCGACACGTCGAGGGCCGACACCGGCTCGTCGGCGACGATCAGCTTGGGCTCGACCGACAGGGCCCGGGCGATGCCGATCCGCTGGCGCTGGCCGCCGGAGAACTCGTGCGGGTACTTGGTCAGCGCGGCGGCCGGCAGGCCCACGGCCGACAGCAGCTCGCGCATCCGCTTCTTCGTCGACGGGCCGTCGGTGTCGAGCCCGTGCGCGCGCATGCCCTCCGCGAGCAGCGACTCGACCGACTGGCGCGGGTCGAGGCTGCTCATCGGGTCCTGGAAGACCATCTGGAACTCCTTGCGGCGCGCCCGGAGCTCCTTCCCCTTCAGGCTCGCGACGTCGGTGCCGTCGATGATGACGCTGCCCTCGGTCGGCGGCTCGAGGTTGAGGATCGCCTTGCCCAGGGTCGACTTGCCGCAGCCCGACTCGCCGACCAGGCCGTAGGTCTCGCCGCGGCGGATCTGCAGGTCGACGCCGTCGACCGCGTAGACGTAGCCGATCGTCTTGTCGAAGATGACCCCCCGCTTGATCGGGAAGTGCACCTTGACGCCGCGGACGTCGACGAGCACGTCGCGCTCGGCATCCGGCGCGGGGGCGGGGGTGGTGGCGGTGTCGGTCATCGGGTCACCTCACGGGGTTGTGGCAGCGCAGGGCCCGGCGGGGGGTCTCCTCCAGCGCCGGGGTCGTGCTGGTGCACACGTCGATCGGCTGGGAGCAGCGCGGCGCGAAGGCGCAGGCGTGGGTCCACGGGAGGTTGTCGGCCACCGACCCGGGGATGGGGGTGAGCCGCTCGCCACGCGGTGCGTCGAGCCGGGGGATCGAGCCGAGCAGCCCGTTGGTGTACGGGTGCCGCGGGTCGGCGAACAGCTCGTGGCGCTCGCCGCGCTCGACGATGCGGCCGGCGTAGAGCACGTTGACCTCGTCGCACAGGCCGGCGACGACCCCGAGGTCGTGGGTGATCATGACCAGCGCCGTGTTCGTCTCCTGCACGAGCTCCTTGAGCAGGGCGAGGATCTGCGCCTGGATCGTCACGTCGAGCGCGGTGGTCGGCTCGTCGGCGATGAGCAGTCGCGGGTTGCACGCCAGCGCCATCGCGATCAGCGCGCGCTGGCGCATGCCGCCGCTCATCTGGTGCGGGTAGTCCTTGAGCCGCCGGTCGGGGTCGGGGATGCCGACCCGCTTGAGCAGGTCGCGAGCGACCGGCTGGGCGGCCCGGCGCGACATCCCGCGGTGGCGCTCGAGCACCTCGGTGACCTGCAGGCCGACCGGCACGACGGGGTTCAGCGACGACAGCGGGTCCTGGAAGATCATCGCGATGTCGCGGCCGCGCCGCTCGCGCATGGCCTTCTCGTCGAGCGCGAGCAGGTTGGTGCCCTCGAAGGTGGCCTGGCCCTCGACGTTGTTGCCGCGCTTGGGCAGCAGGCCCATGATCGCCAGCGAGGTGACCGACTTGCCGCAGCCCGACTCGCCGACCAGGCCGACGGTCTGCCCGGGGCGCACGTCGAAGCTGACGCCGTCGACGGCGATGAACGGCTTCTCGCCCTGCCGGGTGAAGGTGACGCTGAGGTCGCGCACCGACAGCAGCGGCTCCTGGCCGGACGCGGTCATGGGTGGTGGTGTGGCCGTGGCGGTCATCGGCGCCTCACCTCCTGCTCTTGGGGTCGAGGGCCTCGCGCAGCGACTCGCCCATGAGGGTGAAGCCGAGCGCCACGAGGATGATGCACAGCGCCGGGTAGATGGCGAGGTGCGGGTTGTCGTAGATGTAGGCCTGCGAGCGGCCCAGCATCTGGCCCCACTCGGGTGCGTCGTCGTTGGGGTTGCCCAGGCCGAGGAAGGACAGCGCCGCGGCGTCGATGATCGACGTGGCGAGCACCAGGGTGGCCTGCACGATGACCGGCCCGAGCGAGTTGGGCACCATGTGCCGGAAGATGACGGCGCTCGGCGTCACGCCGAGGGCCCGGGCGGCCAGCACGTGGTCGCTCGAGCGCTGGGCCAGCATCGAGCCGCGGAGCAGCCGGGCGAACACCGGGATCTGCACGACGGCGATGGCGATGATCACCGTCCACTGGCTGGGTTCACGGGCGAGGGCCGCGATCGACAGGGCGAGCAGCAGCGACGGGATCGACAGGAGCACGTCGACCACGCGCATGACGAAGGCGTCGATCGCCCCGCCGAACGCACCGGCCAGGACGCCGAGCACCAGGCCGCCGATCAGGCCGATCACCGTGGCCGCGACGCCGACGATGAGGGTCTGCTGGCTGCCGACCATGAGGCGCGAGAGGAAGTCGCGGCCCTTGTCGTCGGCGCCGAGCGGGAAGCCGGGCTCCGGGCCCGGGATCGGGTTCGACTGCGGGCGCACCTTGTCGAGCAGCAGCCCGGCGGCCGGGTCGTGCGGCGCGAGCCACGGCGAGATGATCGCGAAGATGACGAAGACGAGCGTGATCGCGGCCCCGACGAGGAAGACCGGGTCGCGGCGCAGCCGGCGCCACGCGCTCGCGATGAGCGAGACGCCGGGAGCCTCGTCGACGGTTCCGGCGTCGTCGACGAGGATCACCGTGCCGGGCTCCGGGTCACGGTCACTCGGCCGCGGGCCGGCGGCGCTCGCCGCCAGCTCGTCGATCCGCTGCTTGCGTCGGTCCATCGGGTTGAGGGAGTTCAGTCGCCGGCTCATCGGGTGCGCACTCTCGGGTCGATGACGGCATAGGAGATGTCGACGAGCAGGTTCACGATGACGTAGATCATCGCGGCGGCGAGGATCAGCACCTGCAGCACGGCGTAGTCACGCCCGTTGAAGGCCTGGTAGAGCGTCGACCCCAGGCCGCCGAAGTTGAACACGGTCTCGGTGAGCACCGCGCCGGCGAGCAGGCCTCCGGTCTGCAGGCCGATGGTGGTGATCACCGGCAGCAGGGCGTTGCGCATGACGTGGCGGGCCCGGATCACCTTGATGGTCAGGCCCTTGGACTCGGCGGTGCGCACGTAGTCCTCGTCGAGCACCTCGAGCACCGAGGCCCGGGTGATCCGGAAGATCACGGCGAACGGGATGGTGGCCAGCACGATCGAGGGGAGCACGAGGTGGTGCAGGGCGTCCACCGAGCAGTCGAACTCGCGGGTCAGCAGCCCGTCGAGCACGAAGAACCCCGTGGTGCGGGTGCAGCCCAGCGCCGACTCCTGCCGGCCGGAGACCGGGAAGCTGTGCGACTGGACCGCGAACCAGTACTTGAGCAGGAACGCGAGGAAGAAGACCGGCACGGCCACGCCGATGAGCGACAGCACGATCGCGCCGTTGTCGAACGAGGAGCCGTGCCGCTTGGCGGCGAGGTAGCCCAGCGGGATCGCGAGCACGACGGCGATGACCATCGCGCAGATGCTCAGCTCGATCGTGGCGGGCAGCCGGACCAGGAAGATGTGGAAGGCGTCCTGCCCGGGGAGCACCGCCGTGGAGACGCCGAACTCGCCCCGGACGGCGCGTTGCAGGAACTTCAGGTACTGCACGTAGACCGGCTGGTCGAGCCCGAACGCCTTGGTCAGCGCCGCCCGGGAGGCCGGGGTGGCCCGCTCGCCGAGGATCGCCGAGACCACGCCTCCGGGGAGCGAGCGGAGCCAGAAGAAGAGCAGGAGGGAGAGTGCGAACACGACTCCGACCATCTGGATCAGGCGTCTGATGATGAATCTCGCCAAGGTGGGCTCCTAGCTTCTCCGTGAGACGTCGGTGGCCGCCTCGGACCCTAACGGGTCGAGGCGGCCACCGCGCACTCTCGTGCGATCAACGTGGGGCCGTGGCCCCGGCCATCACTTGCCGGTCTTCACCGTGACGGTGTCGAACTTCTCCGCCGTGAGGGGACTCGGGACGAGACCCTCGACGTTGCTGCTGACCACGAGGGCCGGCGGGGAGTGGCTCAGCGGGATCCCGGGGATGTACTCCTCGGCGATCTGCTGGTTGATCTTCTTGTAGGCGGCCTCGCGCTCGGCCACGTCGACGATGGCGTCGGCCTTGGTGAGGTCGTCAGCGAGGGTCTTGCCCCACGGGTACGCCTTGGTGTTGAAGTCGTTCTGGTCGTAGTTCTTGAAGAACGTGCCGAGGAAGTTGTCCGCGGCGTTGTAGTCACCGGTCCAGCCCAGGAGCCAGGCGTCGTACTTGTTGGCGTTGGCGTCGTCGAGGTAGCCGCCGTTCCAGGGCTTGCTGACCGTGTTGACCTTGATGCCGACGGCCTCGAGGTCCTTCTTGAACGCGTCGTGGATCTTCTGCGGGTCCGGCATGTACGGCCGGGTGACCTCGGTCGGGAACGCGAACTGCAGGGTCATGCCCTCGGCGCCGGCCTCCTTGAGCAGGGTCTTGGCCTTCTCGGGGTCGTAGCCGCAGGGCTTGAGGTCGGTGTTGTAGCCCGAGACGGTGTTCGGCATGAACTGCGTGGCGACGGTGGCACCCTCGGGCAGCTGGGTCTTGACCATCTGGTCACGGTTGAGCGCGTGGCAGATCGCCTGGCGCACCTTGAGGTCCTTCAGCTTCGGGTTCTTCCCACCGTTCAGGCCCATGTAGAGGATGTTGAACGCCGGGCGCACGGCGACCTTGTTGCCGTCGTCGGTCAGGCCCTTCCAGTCCACCGGGTTGGGCAGGTCGTAGCCGTCGATCGAGCCGGCCTGCAGCTCCTGGCGACGGGTGCTCTCGTCGGGGATGATCTTGAAGACGAGCTTCTTGGTCTTCGGCTGCTCGCCGTAGTACTGGTCGTTCGCCACGAGGGTGACCGTCTTGTTGGCCTCGTCGTACTTGTCGAGCTTGTACGGGCCGATGCCGACGGGGGCCATCGAGTAGGCGGGGTACTTGAAGCCCTCGCCCTGGGCCACGACGTTGTCGGCGTCCCCGGACTTGAGCGCGGTGGGCGACTGCATGGCGAAGGAGTCGAGCGACAGGATCGTCGGGAAGCTCGAGGTCGAGCGGGTGATGTTGATGACCGCGGTGGACGCGTCCTTGACCTCGCACGACTTGTACAGCGAGCCCTCGGGCTTGTCGCTGAACGTGCCGAAGAAGTAGCCCCAGTACTCGGCGGCCGTCTGCCCGGCGCCCTTCTGGTTGAACATCCGGTCCATGTTGAAGCAGACCGCGGTGGCGTCGAAGGGGGTGCCGTCGGAGAACTTGACGTTCTGCTTGAGCTTGAAGGTCCAGGACAGGCCGTCGGCCGACGGCTCCCAGCTCTCGGCGAGCTCGGGCGCGACGTCGGCGGTGCCGTCCTTGACCCCGAGCAGGCCCTCGTGGATCTGGCGGGTGACCCGGAAGGTCTCGCCGTCGGTGGCGTAGAAGGGGTCGAACAGCTTGGGTGCGCCGGCCGCGCCGAACGTGAAGGTGTCCTTCACGCCGCTCGTGCCGCCGCTGGATGCCGTGTTGCCGGAGTCCCGATCAGACTGCGCGCAGGCGGTCAGGGTGAGGGCGGCCGCCGTCATGACGACGATGGGCACCTTCCGCGTGAGCTTCATCGATAAACCTCGCTTGGGTGTGCGAACCTCGAGGCGCCCGGGTCGGACGGTCGAGCTGGTCCCGGCGTCAGGAAACGTCTGAGGGACCTCCCCGTCCACCGTTGCGGGTGACCATAACGGCAAATGCACCCGTTGAACCGGCGTGGCGCGAGTGGTTATCCAAGCGTGACCCAGCGGCCCAGCAGATCCTCCGCGCGCCCTGATAGGGGTCGAGCTCCAGATGCCTCCGGCGGGTCACCGGCATCCCCGCTGACGTGGGCGGATGCCGACCGGCTGGGAAGGGCCTGAGCGCCCCCTTCGAGAGCCCACTACACCGATTGGGTCTGGCGCGCAATACCTGAGAGACTGGTGGGTATGTCTGTCTCCCACCGCGTCGACCTTCGTAACGTCGCCATCGTCGCCCACGTCGACCACGGCAAGACCACCCTGGTCGACAAGATGCTGTGGCAGTCGGGGGCGTTCGGCGAGCACGACCACATCGCCGACCGCGCGATGGACAGCGGGGACCTCGAGCGCGAGAAGGGCATCACGATCCTCGCGAAGAACACCGCCGTGCGCTACGCCGGCAAGGCCGCGGTCGAGGCCGGCATCCCGGGTGGCATGACGATCAACATCATCGACACCCCCGGCCACGCCGACTTCGGTGGCGAGGTCGAGCGCGGCCTGTCGATGGTCGACGGTGTCGTCCTCCTCGTCGACGCGAGCGAGGGCCCGCTCCCGCAGACCCGCTTCGTGCTGCGCAAGGCGCTCGCCCTGAAGATGCCGGTCGTGCTGTGCATCAACAAGGTCGACCGCCCCGACGCGCGCATCGCCGAGGTCGTCGACGAGGTCTACGAGCTGTTCATGGACCTCCTGGTCGACGCCGACCACCACCAGGACCAGCTCGAGTTCCCCATCGTCTACGCCTCGGCCAAGGCCGGCCGCGCGTCGCTGACCCGCCCCGTCGACGGCGGCATGCCCGACGGCGACGACCTCGAGCCGCTCTTCCGCACCATCATCGAGACCATCCCGGCCCCGTCGTACGACCCCGAGGCCCCGCTCCAGGCGCACGTGACCAACCTCGACGCCTCGAACTTCCTGGGCCGGCTGGCCCTGCTGCGCGTGCACAACGGCACCATCCGCAAGGGCCAGCAGGTCGCGTGGTGCCGCCGTGACGGCTCGATCTCCTCGGTGAAGATCACCGAGCTGCTCATGACCGAGGCCCTCGAGCGTCGCTCCGCCGACTCCGCCGGGCCCGGCGACATCATCGCCGTCGCCGGCATCCCCGAGATCACCATCGGCGAGACCCTCGCCGACCTCGACGACCCGCGCCCGCTGCCCCTGATCACCGTCGACGAGCCGGCGATCTCGATGACGATCGGCATCAACACCAGCCCGATGGCCGGCCGCGTCAAGGGCGCCAAGGTCACCGCGCGCCTGGTCAAGGACCGCCTCGACCGCGAGCTGGTCGGCAACGTGTCGATGCGCGTGCTGCCGACCGAGCGCCCCGACGCCTGGGAGGTCCAGGGCCGTGGTGAGCTCGCGCTGGCGATCCTCGTCGAGCAGATGCGCCGCGAGGGCTACGAGCTGACCGTCGGCAAGCCGGTCGTCGTCACCCGCGTGGTCGACGGCAAGGTGCAGGAGCCGATCGAGCGCGTCACCATCGACACCCCCGAGGAGTACCTCGGCCCGATCACCCAGCTGCTCGCCGCCCGCAAGGGCCGCCTGGAGCAGATGACCAACCACGGCACCGGCTGGGTGCGCATGGAGTACCTGGTGCCCTCGCGCGGCCTGATCGGCTTCCGCACCCAGTTCCTCACCGACACCCGCGGCACCGGCATCGCGAACCACGTGTTCGAGGGCTACGAGCCGTGGGCCGGCGACATCTCGACCCGGATCAGCGGCTCGCTCGTCGCCGACCGCTCCGGTGCGGCCACCGCCTACGCGATGGCCAACCTGCAGGAGCGCGGCTCGATGTTCATCGCCCCGACCACCGAGGTCTACGAGGGCATGATCGTCGGCGAGAACTCCCGGGTCGACGACATGGACGTCAACATCACCAAGGAGAAGAAGCTCACCAACGTGCGCTCCGCCGGTGCCGACGTGCTCGAGCGGCTCGCGCCGCCGCGCACCCTGTCGCTCGAGCAGTCGCTGGAGTTCTGCCGCGAGGACGAGTGCGTCGAGGTGACCCCCGACGGCATCCGCATCCGCAAGGTCGAGCTCGACCAGACCCTGCGCGCCCGCGCCGCCGCCCGTGCGAGGAAGAGCTGAGCCCTGGTGGCCCGGAAGCACAACGGAGGTACGCCCCCGGAGCCGACTCGCGCGACCCGTCGGTCGCGCCGACGTCGCCGTCGGCCGGGCCTCGTGCCGACCCTCGTGGGTGCCGTGCTCGCGGTGGCGCTGGTGGTCGCCGGGGTCTTCGCGCTCGGCGGCAACGCGCCGGCCGACCCCGAGAAGGCCACGCCCACCTCGGCCGTCGGTGACCGCGTCGACACCGACGGCGGCACGCTGCACGCCCTCTCGCTCGGCCCGGTCGTCACCTGGGACCCCCAGCGGATCGCCTCGCGCGACGACGTCGCCTTCGCCGGCCGGGTCTTCGCCCGCACGCTGACCGCGTACGCGCCGAACACCGACCCCGACCAGCAGTCCCGCCTGGTGGGTGACCTCGCCACCACCACGGGCACGCCGGGCAAGGACCTCAAGACCTGGTCGTTCACCCTGCGCGACGGCGTGCGGTGGCAGGACGGCAGCCCGGTGACCTGCGAGGACGTCGCGTACGGCATCTCGCGCACCTTCGCCACCGACGTCGTCAAGGGCGGCCCGACCGACGCGCTGGCCGTGCTCGCGATCCCGCGCCAGCCCGATGGCACGAGCACCTACACCGGCCCCTACGCCACCGGCGCCGCCGCCGCGGCGGCGCAGAAGGCCTTCGACAAGGCCGTCTCCTGCTCCGGCCAGACCATCACCTTCACGCTGAGCACCCCGCTCAGCGACTTCAACGAGCTGGTCAGCCAGCCGGCGTTCGGCCCGGTCAAGAAGTCCGCCGACCGCGGCGCCGAGGGCACCTACGACGTGTTCTCGGCCGGCCCGTACATGCTCAAGGGCGCCTGGACGCCGGGCAGCGGTGGCACCTGGGTGCGCAACCCGAGCTGGAACCGGTCGAGCGACCCGGTGCGCCGGGCGCACCCCGACCAGATCCAGTACCAGGAGGGTCTCGACACCCAGACCGTCGCGCAGCAGCTGATGGCCGACGGCGACACCGGCAAGGTGTCGGTCTCGCTGGGCTCGGCCCCGCCCGCCATCCAGCAGCACATCACCGCCGTCGCCAGCCTCGAGGAGCGCTCGGTCAACCCGCGCACCGGGGTCGTCGACTACCTCGTGCCCAACGCGCGCAGCAAGGTCTTCGCCGACGAGAAGGTGCGCCTGGCCCTGGCCGCCGCGACCAACCGCGACGCCTACGTCACGGCCATCGGTGGCGCCACCGCGGCCGACCCCGCGATGTCGCTGGTGCCGAAGTCGCTGCCCGCCGCGCACGAGTCCGACCCGGTCGGCGCCGGCACCAAGGGCGACGCCGAGAAGGCCAAGGCCATGCTCACCCAGGCCGGGGTCACGACGCCGCTGCGGTTCACCGTGGCCTACCGGTCGAACCCGACGGCCGACAAGGCGATGGCGGCCCTCGTGGCCGGCTGGCGCCTGGCCGGGTTCGACCCCCAGACCAAGCCGATCGCCGACGACTACTTCACCGCGATCAGCGACCCCGCGCTGGCCGACCAGGTCGACGTCTTCTGGTCGAACTGGGCGCCGGCCTGGGCCTCCGCCTCGACCATCCTGCCGCCGCTGTTCGACAGCTCGATCAACATCACCAAGGTCGGCCCGGGGCGCGACTACGGCTACTGGGCCGACAAGGACCTCGACACCCGGATGGCGACGGTCAACACGATCGCCGACCGCACGGCTCGTGAGAAGGCCTGGGCCGACATCGACGCCTCGCTGATGGCCAAGGGCGCCTACATCGGCCTCGCCGAGCGCCGCGCCCTCTACATGGCCGGCTCGGACGTGCGCAACCTGTCGGCCAACACCGTCGCCGGCGGCGTCGTCGAGTTCGCCGACATCGCGGTGGTCCAGTGACCGGGCTGCTCGACGGCCTGCACCTCGACGGCCGCGTGCCCCGCCTGCTCTTCGTGCACGCGCACCCCGACGACGAGACGCTCGCGACCGGGGTCGCCATCGCCCACCACGTGGCGCGCGGCGACGACGTGCACGTGCTCACCTGCACCCTCGGCGAGGAGGGCGAGGTCATCCCGGCACACCTGGCGCACCTCGAGGGCGCGCCGGGCGACCCGCTGGCCGCCCACCGCCGCGAGGAGCTGCGCGGCGCGATGGAGGTGCTCGGGGTCACCCACCACCAGCTCGGCGCGGCCGGCGACGCCGAGCTCCCGGCCTACCGCGACTCCGGGATGGCCGGCTCCCCGGCGGCGTCCCACCCGCGCGCGTGGGCCGGGGCCGACCTGGTGGATGCCGCGGCTGCCGTGCGCGCGGTGCTCGACGACGTGCGCCCCGACGTGGTCGTCACCTACGACGCCACCGGTGGCTACGGCCACCCCGACCACGTGCGCACCCACGAGGCCACCTGCCGGGCCGTCGCGACGTCGGCCGACGCCCCGGTGCTCTACGCCGTGCTGACCCCCCTGTCGTGGGCCGTCGAGGACCGGCGGTGGCTGGCCGAGCACGTGCCCACCGACCGCGGCCTCGTCGTGCCCGGCGGCGACGACCCCTTCGCGTCATCGGTCGTCCCCGACTCCGTGGTGACCCACACGGTCGTCGACCCGTCGGTGGTGCCGGTGCAGTCGCGGGCGCTGCTGGCGCACGAGACCCAGGTCGTGGTGGGCGACGGGTGGTATGCCTTGTCCAACCGCGTCGTGTCCCGCCTCGCCGGCCGGGAGGGCTACGCCCGGCTCGACGCGGCGACCGGCCGGCCGACCAGTGAGGACCCCTCGTGAGCGACGACCTCGTCGAGCCGGCACGCTTCCGGCAGGCCATGGGCCGGCTGGTCTCGGGGGTCAGCGTCGTCACGACGCTCTCCCGGGGGGTCGACCACGCCATGACCGCCGACACCGTCACCTCGGTGTCGCTCGACCCGCTGCTCGTGCTCGTCTGTGTCGAGAACGAGGCGCGCTGGCACGAGGCCGTGGTCGACGCGCAGTTCTTCGGGGTCAGCGTGCTGGCCGCCGACCAGCGCCCGCTGTCGGAGTGGTTCGCCACCCGCGGCCGCCCGCTGCACGGCCAGCTCGACCGCGCGCCGCACCACCGCGGCCCGGCCACCGGCGTCGCGCTGCTCGACGGCGCGCTGATGCACCTCGAGTGCCGCACCACCGACATCCACCCGGCCGGTGACCACGCGATCGTCGTCGCGCAGGTGCTCTCGATCGCGGTGCCCGACACCGTGGGGCCCGCGCTGGTGCACTACCGGGGCAGCTACGGGAGCATCGCGTGAGCGTCGACACCGTGGCCGACGAGGTCGACTGGGACGAGACCCCGCCCGGGCCGCGCCGGTGGCCGTTCGTGGTGGCCGGGGCGCTGCTCGCCGTCCTGGCCGTCTACGCGCTGGCGGCCGTCTGGCTCGGTGACCGGGTGCCCCGGGGGACCACCGTGTCCGGGGTCGCCGTCGGCGGGCAGGGTGCCGACGAGGCCACCGCCACCCTCGACTCCGCCTTCGGGGTCGCGGCCACCCAGCCGGTCGAGCTGACGTCCAGCGCCGGGAAGGTGCGCACCACGCCGAAGGCCCTCGGCCTGCGGGTCGACGTCCCCGCCACCGTCGACGGCCTCATCGGGTCCTCGCTCTCCCCGGCCACGATGTGGGCGCACCTCGCCGGTGGCTCGGCCCGGCCGGCGGTGGTCGTCGTCGACGACGCGGCCTTCGCGGCCACCGTCGAGAAGGCCAGGGCGACGCTCGACGCGAAGCCGGTCGAGGGCTCCATCTCCCTCAAGGGCGGCAAGGTCGCCGTGCGCCCGCCGGCCACCGGCACCACGACCGACGTCGCGGGCACCGCCGCCGCCGTGCGCCGCTGGTGGCCCGGCGACCGCACCGTCGAGGTCGAAGCCGCCGCGCTCGCGCCGAAGGTGACGGCCGACGAGCTGGCGCGGGTGCGCCGCGAGTTCGCCGACGTCGCCGTCTCGGGCCCGGTCACCGTCGCCGCCAACGGGAAGTCGTTCACGCTCGCTCCGAAGGAGTTCGCCCCCGCCGTCGTCCTCGCCGCCGACGACTCCGGCACCATCACGCCGCGCGCCGACACCAAGAAGCTGTCCGCCGTCGTGCACGCCGCCGCCGAGAAGGCCGGGGTCGAGGTCGAGGCCGAGGATGCCGTCGTGACGTTCTCCGGCCGCACGCCCACCGTGCGCCCGCACGTGGCGGGCATCGGGCTCGACGACGCGTCGATCGGCACCGAGGTCTGGAAGGCCATCGGGTCCACGACGCGCACCGCGACGGTCGCCACGAAACCCACCGAGCCCGCCTTCACGACCGCGATCGCGAAGGCGACGCTGCCCAAGGAGAAGATCTCGTCGTTCACGACGAACTTCCCGGTCGGCCAGCCGCGCGTGCACAACATCAGGCTGGCCTCGAGGATCATCAACGGCACCTACGTCCCGCCGGGCGAGCAGTTCAGCATGAACGGCATCCTCGGTGAGCGCACCGCGGCCAAGGGCTACATCGAGGCCGGCATCATCCGTGAGGGCCGCGCCGCCACGTCGTACGGCGGCGGCATCTCGCAGGTGTCGACGACGATCTTCAACGCCGCCTTCTTCTCCGGCATGCAGCTCGACGCGTGGACACCGCACTTCTACTACATCTCCCGCTACCCCGAGGGGCGCGAGGCCACGATCTCCTGGCCGAACCTGCACAACAAGTTCACCAACACCACCGACGGCGGGGTCCTCATCCAGGTCGCGGTCACCGACTCGTCGATCACGGTCACCTTCTGGGGCACCAAGAAGTACGACGTCACCGCCACCAAGAGCGCGCGCTACGACATCGTCGCGCCGAAGAAGTTCTCCGACCCCGGGCCCGACTGCCTCGACCAGAACCCGGTTCCCGGGTTCAAGGTCGACGTCGGCCGCATCATCAAGCAGGGCGGCAAGGTCGTGAAGACCCAGAAGTTCACGACGAGCTACCGCCCCGAGGACGACGTCACCTGCACCAACCCCAGGCCGTAGGCGCCGGCCCGCCGCGCCCGCCTCAGCGCGGGAGCCGCAGGTTGACGTAGGCGTGGTGGCGCTCGAAGCCGTGCCGCTCGTAGAGCGCCAGCGCCGTGGTGTTGTCGGTGTCGGTCTGCAGGTGCAGGGAAGCGGCGCCGGCCCGGTCCGCGGCGCGGGCGAGCGCGCCCAGCATCCCGGTCGCGATGCCGCGCCGGCGCGCCTGCGGTGCGACCCACATGGCGGCGATGCCACCCCAGGCCGCGGCCAGCCCGAGCCGACCGATGCCGATGACCGTGCCGTCGTCGTCGCGCACCGTCGCGAACGCCTGGGCGGGCGACCCGGTGAGGATGGCGCGGGCGGCCTGGTCGTCGACCTCCCGGTACGCGCGGTAGGCGGTGAACCATTCCGGCGTCAGCTCGGCCCCCACCTGGACGTCGTGCGAACGACCCACCCCTGAGGGGCTTCTCGGGCTGCTGTGGGGTGGGTACGTCGCGATGAGACGGGTGGGGGCGGTGAGGGTCAGCGTCGCGACCCGGGCGACGTAGCCGCGCCGCAGCGCCTCGACGCCCACGGCGTCGTCGGCGGGGTCGAACCCGACGGGCCCGGCCAGGGTGAGGTTGGCCGGCAGCGCACGCTCGGCGTACCAGCGCTCGACGGCGTCGAGCGCGGCCGGGACCGGGATGCCGGGGGAGCCGGCCGTGACCACCGAGTTGGCCCGCTGGGTGAACCCGCGTGACGCCCTCAGCACCCAGTCGCCCAGCCGGGCGGTCTCCATCGCCGGCCAGGCACCCACCATGACGCGCTGGAGGTCCTCCACCGACAGGGCGCGGTGCGGCTTCGCGCGCCTGGACGGCGACGGGGGGATCTCCTTCAGGGCGGTCACCTCGGCGCGAGGGACCCGCACGTCACCGCGCCGGGTGCGCACCACGAGCACGCCGTCGTCGTCGGCGACGAGCTCGCCGACGGCATCGGTGAGGGTCGCGCCGGTGAGGGGGTCGGGCCGGTCGAGCCGGTGCCGGACGACCACCCGGGAACCGACCCGCGGGTCACGATCCGGCCTGACCTCCGGTGCGTCCATGGCCCGCATAGTATGTCCGCCATGACGTACGTGATCGCGCAGCCCTGTGTCGACCTCAAGGACAAGGCCTGCATCGAGGAGTGTCCCGTCGACTGCATCTACG
>DASSQL010000163.1:0-7046 GCA_035702525.1 Ornithinibacter sp.
GTCGACCAGGGTGCTGACCTGCCGGCTCACCGTGGAGACGTCGGAGTGGAGCACCTCGGCCAGGGCCGAGACGCGCATCGGGGCGACCTTGAGGTTGAACAGCAGCGGGTAGGCCATCGGGTCGACCTGCGGGTGCTGGCGGGCGGACTGCTGGCGCACCAGGTGCAGCAGCTTCATGACCCGCACGAGGTCGTCACCGAGCAGGGCCGTCGGGGTCGACGGCACCGAGCTGAACGGCATGGCGGACCCTTCCTCATATGGTTGCTTGCGGCATACAACTATATGAGGGGCCGCCGACATTCCCGAATCGGCGAGGATTTGTCGGCTGTCGAACCTTCAGGTGGTCGTGGCACCGAGGTGCGCGAGCAGGTTGTGCGAGAAGCGCTGGCCCATCAGGGCGACGACGCCCTTCATGGCGGTGGTCACGGCCGGGCGCACCACGCCGGGGAAGGGCAGGTCGACGGTGATCGTCATCGACGTCTCGAGGTGGGTGCCGGCGGGTCGGGGGGCGAGCTTGTACCAACCGACCACGCCGGCGCTCTCGTCGGCGCCGGGTGCGGGGTCGTGGGTGAAGTCGATGCGGTGCGGCTCGTCGAAGTCCATCCGCTCGCGGAAGGTGAACGAGAAGCTCGCACCCAGCACCGGCACCTTGGTGAGCTGCCAGACCCAGTGCTCGCCCTCCTCCTTGACCGAGTGCAGGAAGGGGGTGAGCCGCGCGATCTGGTCGGGGTCGGTGAGCACGTCCCACACGGCATCCACGTCGGCGGTGACGGTCGCGGTGGAGCGGTTCGCGGTCGAGAAGGTGGCCATCAGGGGGTGATCGCCATCGCGGCCATGACCCGTCGGGCCACGTCGTCGTCGCCGTGCACCACGACGTGCAGGTCGTCCGGGGACCGCCGGCCCGCGGCAAGCCGGCCCGCGACGGACGTCGACATGGTGAGCGAGGTGGTGACGACGTCGGGGTGCTCCTCGGCGTCGCCGGTGAAGAGGGGGATGCCGCGCGCCTTGCCGTCGTGCTCCTCGACCCGGGCGCCGGCCCGGCCGACGGTGGGGCCGGTGAGGTCGAGCACGACCGCGTTGCCGGGCTCGATGGCGGCGTCCCGGGCCACGATGCGGGGGAGCGCCGCGAACAGCTGGCTGATGGCGAGTGCCGCGGCGCCGGAGTCGAGGCCGCCGGGGCGGTCGAGCGCCTCGCGGACGTCCTGCTCGTGCACCCAGATGTCGAAGGTGCGCACGGCGAGCAGGGCGGCCCAGGTGGTGGTTCCGAAGGGCCCCTGCACCTCGCGCTCGGCCCACTCGGTGCCGGAGCGGTAGAAGGCGAGCCGCTCGGCGAGGCGCTCCTCGAGCTCGTCGAGCACCTCCTCGAGGTCGCGGCCGCGCCGGGACTCGACGTAGCGCTCGACCTTGGCCCCGAAGGCGTGCCGCACGTGCGCGTGGTGGCTGATGTCGACGTCGGGCTCGGGCTCGCCGGCCACCATCGCCTCGAGGCTCGCGACGTGGGCGATCTGGTCGAGCACGGTCCAGCCCGGGCAGTCGGTGGGCCGGTTCGCGTCGTCGGGGCGCATGGTGCGGCCCAGGTCGATGAGGTGCTGCACCGTCTGGGCGTACGCCTCGACGAGCTCGCCGAGGTCGCTGGGCGCCGGGGGGTGCAGTGACATGCGGCCACAGTACCTACGCTGGTGGCCATGGCCACCCCCGAGCACCCGCCGGTCGAGAGCGTGCCTGCCGTGGCGCGGGCCCTCGGTCTCGCCGTGGTCGCGGGGCTGTTGGGGGCGGTGGTGGCGGCCTCGCTGACCGGTGCGACCCGGCCGCTGGAGCTGGCCGACCCCGGCCCCCTGGTGCGCTGGGGGGTGCCGCTGGCGTCGGCCGTGAGCACCCTGACCTCGGCGGCGACCGTCGGCCTGCTGGGGCTGGCCGCCTTCCTCGCGCCCGAGCGCACGCGCACGCACCGCCGGGTGCAGGCGACGCGGTATGCCGCCGCGGCCGCCACGGTGTGGGCGGTCGCGGCGCTGCTCGAGGTGGTGCTGACCTTCGCCGACCTCGCCGGCACGCCGCTGACCAGCCCCGCCCTGGTCGACCAGCTGATCTCGTTCACCTGGACCCTCGAGACGACCCGGGTGCTGCTGATCAGCGCGATGGTCGCCGTGGTCGTGGCGGTGTCGGCCCGGCTCACCACCCGGCGGGCGCCGATGGCCTGGCTCGCGCTGCTCACCCTGGCCGCGGTCGTCATCCTGGCCCTCACCGGTCACGCCGCCGGGTCGGCGAGCCACGAGGACTCGGTCAACGCGCTGGGGGTGCACCTCCTCGGCGTCGTCGTGTGGACCGGTGGGCTGATCGCCCTGCTCGTCATGCGCGGGCCCCTGGGCGACGACCTCGGCCCGACCGTGGCCCGCTACTCGACCCTTGCCGCGTGGTGCTTCGCGGCGGTCGCCCTGAGCGGGGCGCAGCAGGCCTGGATCCGGCTCGGGTCGATCGACGGGCTGTTCACGGCGTACGGCGCGGTCGTGGCCCTGAAGACGGTGGCCATCGTCGTGCTCGGGGCGCTCGGCTGGCTGCACCGCCGCAACATCGTCAGGGTCCTGGCGCAACGCCCGGGCGACGGGCGGGTGTTCGCGCGGCTGGCCGTCGTCGAGGTCACCGTGATGGGCGCCGCGACGGGGCTGGCCGCGGTGCTGGCGCGCAGCGTGCCGCCGGTGCCCGACGCGGCCCCGGCGCCCAGCCGCATCCTCGAGCTGAGCGGCTACCCCGACCCCGGGCCGATGACCGGCGCCGACTGGTTCACCGCGTGGCGGGTCGACTGGCTCTTCCTCGGCACCGCCGTCGTGGCGGTCGGGCTCTACCTCGCCGGCGTCGTCCGGTTGCGGCGTCGGGGCGACGCCTGGCCGGTCGGCCGCACCATCTGCTGGGTGATCGGCTGGGCGCTGTTCGTGTGGGCCACCAACGGCGCGCCGGGCATCTGGGGGCGGGTGCTGTTCAGCACGCACATGGTCATGCACATGGTCGTCGCGATGACGGTGCCGCTCTTCCTCGTGCCCGGCGCGCCGCTGACGCTCGCCCTGCGGGCCCTCAAGCCGCGGCCCGACAAGACCTGGGGGCCGCGCGAGGTGCTGCTCCAGGTGGTGCACTCACGGGCGATGCAGGTGCTGGCCAACCCGGTCGTGGCGGCGTCGCTGTTCTTCTTCAGCCTCGCGGCGTTCTACTGGACCGGCCTGTTCCAGCTCTCGCTGACCACCCACACCGGGCACCTGCTGATGATGGCCCACTTCCTGCTCACCGGGTACCTGTTCGTCTGGGTGCTGATCGGCATCGACCCGGGGCCGCCGCGCTGGTCGCCGCTGATGCTGCTCGTCATCCTCTTCGCGACGATCTCGTTCCACGCGTTCTTCGGGGTGGCGCTCACCGGCAGCGAGTCGTTGCTGGCGCCCGACTTCTTCGGCCAGATCAACCTGCCGTGGGGGCCCGACCCGCTGCTCGACCAGCACCGGGCGGGCGAGATCGCCTGGGGGTTCGGCGAGGCACCCACCCTGTTCCTCGCGGTGGTCGTGGCCTTCCAGTGGTTCAAGCGTGACGAGCAGGAGACCCGGCGCCTGGACCGGCAGGCCGACCGCGACGGGGACGCCGAGCTGAACGCCTACAACGAGTACCTCGGGAGACTGCGCAACGAGGCCGACCACCTCAACTGACCCGACTCGGGGAGAATGCACTCCATGCGCATCGCGGTGGTCCAGCTCGGGTACGACGACGACGAGCCCTTCGGCGCCCGGGTCGACCGGGTGGCGGCGCTCGTGGCCGACCAGGCCGGGCACGACCTCGTCGTGCTCCCCGAGCTCTGGGGCGCGACCGGTTTCGACTACACCCGCTGGGCCGGCGAGGCCCAGCCGCTCGACGGCCCGTGGGCCCGGGCGATGGCGGATGCCGCGCGCGCGGCATCCGCCACCCTGCACGCCGGATCGTTCGTCGAGCGGCTGCCCGAGCCGGGTGCGGACGGCAACGACCTCGCGAACACCTCGCTGCTGCTGGATGCCGGTGGGTCGCCGCTCGCGGTCTACCGCAAGATCCACCGGTTCGGTTTCGGGGCGGGGGAGCCCCGGCTGATGGAGGCCGGGGTCGACGTCGTCGTCACCGAGATCCCTTCGGGCACAGGGGCATCGGTGCACGTCGGGCTGTCGACGTGCTACGACCTGCGCTTCCCCGAGCTCTACCGTCAGCAGGTCGAGGCCGGGGCAGAGCTGTTCGTCGTGCCGGCGGCGTGGCCCGCGGCGCGGGTCGGGCACTGGACCCTGCTCGGGCGGGCCCGCGCGATCGAGAACCAGTGCGTCGTGGTGCAGTGCAACACCGCGGGCACCCACGCCGGCTACGAGATGGGCGGGCACAGCCAGGTGGTCACCGCGAGCGGTGAGGTGCTGGCCGAGGCAGCCGGCAGCGAGCAGCAGGTGCTCTCGGTCGAGGTCGACCTCGAGGCCACCACCGCCTACCGCAGGGCCTTCCCCGTCCTCGACGACCGCCGCCTCTAGGCCCCCCCGCCCGGGGGCAGGCAGGTCCACCTCCCGCTCTGGTCCGTTTCCGGGGGTGGCGGTGGTCTGCGCGGATGGTGGTGCCATGGCGCCGCCACCACGGCAGGTCGACCAGAGCCCGCCAGATGGACCGGAGCCGGGGAGCCGGTGGTGGCAGGGTGGGGGCATGGACGCTGCTGTCGACGAGCTGGTCGGGATGCTGCCCGACGGGGTGGTCGTGACCGCCCCGGACGCCCTCGAGAAGTACCGCTTCGACTGGACCCACGACGCCACCGCAGGAACCCCGCTCGCGGCGGTGCGGGCCGAGACCGCCGAGCAGGTGCAGGCGACGATGCGCTGGGCGAGCGCGCACGGCATCCCGGTCGTGCCGCGGGGCGCGGGCTCGGGCCTGAGCGGCGGGGCGCTCGCGGTCGACGGCGGCATCGTGCTGTCGACCGAGCGGATGCGCGCCGTCGAGATCGACACCGCCAGCCGGGTCGCCGTGGTCGAGCCCGGCGCGCTCAACGTCGAGGTCAAGCGCGCGGCCGCCGCGGAGGGTCTCTGGTACCCCCCGGACCCCAGCTCGTACGAGATCTGCTCGATCGGCGGCAACATCGCGACGAACGCCGGTGGGCTGTGCTGCGTGAAGTACGGCGTCACCACCGACTACGTGCTCGGCCTCGACGTCGTGCTCGCCGACGGCACCCTGGTCAGCCTCGGCGGCAAACGGGTCAAGGACGTCGCCGGCCTGCCGCTGCTCAAGCTGTTCGTCGGCTCCGAGGGCACCTTGGGCATCGTCACCCGGGCGACCCTGCGCCTCGTCCCCGCCCAGGCGCCGAGGTCCACCGTCGTCGCCACCTTCCCCACGGTCGCCGCCGCGGCCGCCGCCGTCATCGAGCTCGGCCGCACCGTGCGCGCCAGCCTCGTCGAGCTGATGGACCACGCGTCGATCAACGCGGTCGAGGACTTCCAGCCGATGGGCCTGGACCGGGATGCCGGTGCCCTCCTCCTGATCCAGAGCGACGCTCCCGGCGCCGCCCGCGCCGACGAGGTCGCCGTGGCCACCGCGGCCTGCGAGGTGAGCGGCGCCAAGGAGGTCTTCAGCACCGACGACCCCGAGGAGGGCGAGATGTTCGTGCAGGCCCGGCGCCTGCACTTCAGCGCCATCGAGACCCGCGGCACGGTGCTGCCGGAGGACGTCGGCGTGCCGATCCCCCAACTGCCCGCCCTGCTGGCCGCCGTCGAGGCCATCGCCCGGCGGCACGACGTCGAGATCCCGGTCGTGGCCCACGCCGGCGACGGCAACACCCACCCCGCGATCATCTACACCCCGGGCGACGCCGACGCGGAACGCCGGGCCCGGCTGGCCTTCGACGAGATCATGTCGACCGCCATCGAGCTCGGCGGCACGATCACCGGCGAGCACGGGGTGGGCCGGCTCAAGCGCGGCCCGCTGGAGGACCAGCTCGGCCCCGACGTCATGGCCCTGACCCGCCGGGTCAAGTACGCCCTCGACCCGGCCGGCATCCTCAACCCCGGCGCGGCGTTCTGACCCCCGGCCACGCTCCTGGGTCTGAGCGATCTCTCAGGGGCGCAAACCTCCCTGTCACGCAGCCGCAGGTCAGGGGCCTGTCGACACTAAAGTCGACGGGCTGGCCGACCCGCGGCCCCTGACAAGGAGTGCACATGTACATCGGACTCGGCATCGTCCTCATCGTGATCGGCGCCATCCTGGCCTTCGCGCTGAACATCGACCTCCCCGGCATCGACGACAACACCCTGGGCTACATCCTGATCGTCGCCGGCGTCGTCGCCATCCTGCTGTCCTTCGCCCTGGCCCGGCGCCGCCCGGTCGGCTACACGACCACCCGCGAGAGCGCGGTCGACCCGGTGAGCGGCTCGCGCGTCGACCGCACGGACGTCGACCCCCGCTGACCCCACCGGCACGGCATCCGGATGCCGTTGCCGCACGCATGCCGAACGGCCCACCCCGCGCTGGGGTGGGCCGTTCGGCGTCCGGTCCGGGTCGGGGGCTCGCCCCTGCTGCAAGCAGCCCGGCCCGGGCGTCACTGGGGTCAGAAGGCCGACTCGGGCACCTCCATGAGGAGCGAGTCGGTGGCCTCGGCGATGGCGCGCTCGGCCGTGAGGCGGGGGAGGACCTGCCGGGCGTAGAACTGCGCGGCCGCCACCTTGCCCTCGTAGAAGTCCTTGTCCTTGCCCGAGGCACCGGCGGCGAGGGCATCGAGTGCCACCGCGGCCTGGCGCAGCAGCAGCCAGCCGACGACGAGGTCACCGGCACCGAGCAGCAGGCGGGAGGTGTTCTGCCCGACCGAGTACAGGTTGGTGATCTCGCCACCGTTGCGCGGGTCGGACTTCATCAGCTCGCCGACCATGAAGCCCAGGATGCCCTGCACGTCCTCGAGGCCCTGGCCGAGCAGCTCGCGGTCGTGGTCGAGCCGGCCCTCGTGGGCGCCGAGGTCCTTGGCGAACTCCTGCATCTGCGTGGACAGGTAGGTCAGCGCCTGGCCCTTGTCCTTGACGATCTTGCGGAAG
>DASSQL010000164.1:0-8728 GCA_035702525.1 Ornithinibacter sp.
CAGGGTGACCGCGACGTCGGCGACCGGCACCTGCCACGGCCCGACCATCTGGTCGCGGTGGGTCAGCCCACCCACGGTGCGGTCGGCGATCGTCACCAGGAACCGCTTGGAGGCGACGGTCGGGTGTCGGAGCACGGAGTAGGCGGTCGTGCGCAGGTCGAGCCCGGTGAGGTCGAGCGAGCCGCCGTCCCGCTCGACGCGGGTGACGTCCCGCGTCATCCGCGGGGGCTTGCCGAGCAGCACCTCCATCGGCATGTCGATGGCGCGGTCCTCGTCGTCGCGGTCGTCGGGCCCGTCGCCGAGCACCAGCCGGCCGTCGTCACGCGCGACACCGACCACGGCGTACGGACACCGCTCGCGGTCGCACAACGACGCGAACAGGGCCAGCGACGAGGGCGCGAGCGCGACGACGTACCGCTCCTGCGACTCGTTGCACCACGCCTCCTTCGGCGCCAGGCCCGACTCCTCGAGCGGAACCTTCGACAGGTCGAAGCGCGCCCCCAGCCCGGCGCCGTCGACCAGCTCGGGGAACGCGTTCGACAGCCCACCCGCGCCGACGTCGTGGATCGCCAGCACCGGGTTCTGCGACCCGAGGCTCCAGCAGTGGTTGATGACCTCCTGGGCCCGGCGCTCGATCTCGGGGTTGCCGCGCTGCACCGAGTCGAAGTCGAGCTCCGCGGCGTTCGCGCCGGCCGCCATCGACGATGCCGCGCCGCCCCCCATGCCGATGCGCATGCCCGGGCCGCCGATCTGCACGAGCAGCGTGCCCGCGGGGAAGACGATCTTCTCGGTCATGTCGGCGCCGATCGTGCCCAGCCCGCCGGCGCTCATGATCGGCTTGTGGAAGCCGCGGCGCACGCCGTCGACGGTCTGCTCGTAGACCCGGAAGAAGCCGCCCAGCCCGGGCCGGCCGAACTCGTTGTTGAAGGCCGCCGCCCCGATCGGCCCGTCGACCATGATCTCGAGGGGGCTCGCGATGTGCGCGGGTGCTCCGTACGGCTCGCGCTCCCAGGGCTCGTCGAGGCCGGGCAGGTGCAGGTTCGACACGGCGAAGCCGGTGAGCCCGGCCTTGGGCTGCGACCCGCGCCCGGTGGCTCCCTCGTCGCGGATCTCGCCGCCCGCCCCGGTCGCCGCACCCGGGAACGGCGAGATCGCCGTCGGGTGGTTGTGCGTCTCGACCTTCATCAGCACGTGCACCTCGGACTCTCGCCCGGCGTACCGGCTCGGCCCGTCGGCGGACTCGGGCAGCCAGCGCACCCGCCGACCGCCCACCATCACCGAGGCGTTGTCGACGTAGGCGACGACCGTGCCCTCGCCCGCGACCTCCTCGGTGTGGCGGATCATGCCGAACAGCGAACGGGGCTGCACGACGCCGTCGACGACGAAGTCGGCGTTGAAGATCTTGTGCCGGCAGTGCTCGGAGTTGGCCTGCGCGAACATCATCAGCTCGACGTCGGTGGGGTTGCGGCGCAGCCCGGTGAACGCCTCCACGAGGTACTCGACCTCGTCGTCGGACAGGGCCAGCCCGTAGGCGGTGTTCGCCTCCTCGACCGCCGCGCGCCCCCGGCCGAGCACGTCGACGTGCTCCATCGGCTCGGCCTCGCGCTCGTCGAACAGCGCGGCGGCATCGGCCCGGGTCGGGAGGGCGGCCTCGGTCATCCGGTCGTGGAGCAGGTCGGCCGCGGCCCCCCACTGCTGCTCGGTCAGCGGCGCCTCGGTCGCCAAGAGGTACTCGGTGACCCGCTCGACCCGGCGCACGTCGACCCCGCAGTTGTGCGCGATGTCGGTCGCCTTGCTGGCCCACGGCGAGAGGGTGCCCAGGCGCGGGGCCACGACCACGGTGGCGAGGTGAGCACCGTCGACGTCACCGGCATCCGGCGGGCCGTAGGTGAGCAGGCGCTCGACGGTGGCCGTGGTGGCCTCGTCGAGGGACTGCTCACTCGCCACCCAGTGCACGTGGCGAGCCGAGAGGGCGGTGAGCCCCGGCACCACCCGGCGCAGCCGGGTCAGCAGCGCCGCGGCGCGGAACGGTGAGAGGGCGTTGCCGCCCGGGACGGTGGTCAGCACGAGGTCGTGCGACGAGGCCATGGGTGCGGTCTCCCGGTCGTGGAGCGGGGCGGATGCCGTGGCCAAGGTTACCGGGGCGGGCGCCGGTCGCCGCGCCCCGCCCGGTCGGCGGGCGCCACCGGCGCGCGCGGCCGGGCCACGGCGGCCCTTGCCAGTCACGGGAGGCGATATGTACCATTTGGAACATGATCGACGTGACCCGCGAGAGCACCGCCCCCGTCGACCGGCTCTGGTCGACCATCTCCGCCGTGCGCGACTGGCCCCAGTGGCTGCCCACGGTGGATGCCGTCACCCCCCTCGACCCGGCCCGGCCCGACGAGGTGGGCGCCTCCTACACGGTCGAGCAGCCCGGGCTGCCGAAGGCCGTCTGGACGATCACCGCCTGGGAGGAGGGCCGCTCCTTCACCTGGGAGTCGCGCTCGCCCGGCATCCGCTCGGTCGGCACCCACACCCTGCTGCCGAGCGCCCACGGGAGCACCACCATCGAGCTGGGGATCGCCTGGTCGGGGGTGCTGGCACCGCTGGTCCGGCTGGCCCTCGGCCGCAAGAGCCTCGACTACGTCACCCGCGAGGCCGCGGCCCTCGACGCCACGGCCGGGGCGACGAGTGACCCGGGCGAGGACACCACGGACGACGCCGCGAGTGCCTGACACCGTCGAGGCGGACGTCCGGCCGGCGCCCACCCCCCGCGCCTCCCCCGCCCGGGACGAGCTGCTCGGGCGGGTCATCGCGTGGTTCGCGGTGCACGGTGTGGGCGACACCAGTCTGCGCACCCTCGCGACCGGCATCGGCACCAGCCACCGGATGCTCAACTACCACTTCGGTTCTCGCGAAGGGCTGCTCGGCGCGGTGGTCGAGGCTGTGGAGCAGGCCGAGCACGCGGCACTGGTCGAGCTGGCCGCGGCCCACGACGACCCCTTCGAGGCCGGTGCGGCGTTCTGGACCCGGGTGGCCGACCGGGCCGAGGTGTTCGCACCGCTGTTCTTCGAGCTGTCCACCCACGCGATGCGCGACCAGCCGCACGCGGCAGGGCTGCGGGCCTGGTTGCGCACCGGCTGGACCGACGCGATCCGCGACTCCTACCTGGGCCTCGGGGTGCCGCCGGACCGGGCCGCCACCCTCGCCCTCCAGTCGCTCGCGATGGCCCGCGGTCTGCTCTTCGAGGTGGCCGTGACGGGCGACCGGGAGGCCGCCGACCTCGCGATGGCGAGCTGGACGGCGATGGTGCGGGCGGAGGTCGAGGGTCAGAAGGTCTCGCCGGTGAGCCGCTCGTAGGCCTCGACGTACTTCGCCCGGGTCTGCACGACCACGTCGTCGGGCAGCGGCGGCGGGGCCTCCCCCGACGACTTCGACCAGCCCGAGGCGGGCGAGGTCAGCCAGTCGCGCACGTACTGCTTGTCGAAGCTGGGCTGGGCGTGCCCGGGCTCCCACTGGTCGGCCGGCCAGAACCGCGACGAGTCGGGCGTCAGCACCTCGTCGGCCAGCACGACCTCGTCACCCCGCAGACCGAACTCGACCTTGGTGTCGGCGAGCAGGATGCCGCGAGCCGCCGCGATCTCGTTGCCACGCTTCAGGATCGCCACGGTCAGGTCGCGCACCCGCCCCGCGAGCGGCGCCCCCAGCTGGGCCTCGACGACCGAGTAGGGGATCGGCTCGTCGTGCTCGCCCATCGGCGCCTTGGTCGAGGGCGTGAAGATCGGCTCGGGCAGCCGGTCGCCGTCGACCAGCCCGGCGGGCAGCGGGATGCCGCTCACGGCGCCGGTCGACGTGTACTCACCCAGGCCACCCCCGGTCAGGTAGGCGCGGGCGACGCACTCGACGGGGAGCATGTCCAGCCGCTCCACGAGCACGGCCCGGCCGCGCACGGCATCCGGCACGTCGGACGTGACCACGTGGTTGGGCACGAGGTCCTCGAGCTGCGCGAACCACCACAGCGACAGCCGGGTCAGCACCTCTCCCTTGTCGGGGATCGGGGTGTCGAGCACGAAGTCGTAGGCCGAGATGCGGTCCGAGGCCACGAGCAGCAGCCGGTCGGCGCGCGGCTGCCCGCTGGCCGGGTCGAGCGGCGCGTAGAGGTCGCGCACCTTGCCCGAGTAGACGTGGGCGTAGCCGGGCAGGACCAGGGTGGCGTCGGGCATGGCGGCGATTCTTCCAGCACCGCGAAGGGCGCCGTCGACCGCGGTCACGCCGCCGGCGAGACCACGCCCGGATCGGGCCCCGCACCTCGCTCGGCCAGGGCAGCCGTCAGCGACGCGACGGCGTAGAGGGCCGACGACTGCAGGAACAGGACGAACAGGATGCCGATCGGCGCCGCGAGGGCGCCGTACTGGGGCTTGGCGATGACGAAACCCACCAGCAGCGCCATGACCTGCTTGAGCACCTCGATGACCACGGCCCCGACGGCGGCCCCGACGAGGAGCGGCGTGCGAGCCGGGCGGATTCCCCCGAGCCGGCCGAGCACCAGGTGCACGACGAGGAAGTTGAGCACCATGGTGAGCGCGAAGGCGACCACGCCGAGCAGCAGCCGGGAGCCGCTCCAGGTCAGGCCGACGGCGTCGACCAGCCGGTCGGAGAGGTTGGCCGTGAAGCTGGCGCCCACGAACGACAGCAGGACCAGCGGGGCGAGGACGAGGAACCAGCCGAGCGCCCAGAACCGTACCCAGACGAAGTTGCGGGTGTTCTCGGGGGCGCCGTAGATCGAGTGGAGGGAGCGACTGGCGGCGAAGACGGCGCCGGTGGCGCCGTACAGCAGGCCGACCGCGCTGATGATCGAGGTCGTCTGGCCGATGCTGCGCAGCTGCTCGGGGTCGATGCCCGACCCACCCACCAGTCCGGGGAAGGCCGCCGACAGGGCCTCGGTGATGTAGTCGGTCAACCGCTCCGCCCCCAGCGCCGCCGTCAGGCCGTAGGCGAGGGTGAGCACGGAGAACAGCGCGAGGAAGAGGTAGTACGTGGTGCCGGCCGCGAGCAGGGTGGCGCGCGAGCTGGTGAAGCGGGTGCTCGTAAGAACCCCGAGCGTCAGGCCCGAACCGACCGCGTCCTCGCGCGCCTGGAGGAGGCGGATGCGCTGGGGCAGGTCCTTGGCGGGCGGGTCGATGAGCTCGCCCGGGATCGGCAGGAGGATCGGCTGGCCTTCCACGCTGCGACCGTACTGTGCCTGGCTAGTGGTCGCGCGTACGCACCCGCCGGACGAGGTCCTCGGCGGCCGCCGGCCACTGCGGGTGCTCGAACTCGAAGCCGGCGTCGAGGAGCCGGCCGGGCACCACCCGGCGGCTCTTCAGGAGCAGCTCGGTGTCGGTGCGCAGCGCGAACGCGCCGATCTCCGCCATCCAGGCCGTGGCCGGGAGCCCGAACCGGCGCCCCCACGCCCGGCGCAGCGCCAGCATCAGGTCGCGTTGCGGCAGCGGCCCGGGCGCGGCCAGGTTGACCGGCCCGTCGAGGTCGTCGCGGTCCAGCAGCAGCTCGACGGCTCGCACGAAGTCGTGGTCGTGGATCCAGGACACGTACTGCCCGCCCCCGGCCACCGGGCCGCCGAGCCCCAACCGGGCCATTCGGAGCAGCACGTCGAACACACCGCCGCGGTCCGGGCTCATCACCATCGCCGCGCGCAGGGCGACCCGGCGGGTGCCCGGCACAGCCGCCTCCTGCTGGGCCGCCTCCCAGTTTCGGGCGATCCGCACGCTGTACTCCCAGTAGTCGGGCACGCCCGGCTCGTGGCCGCCGATGACCCCCGTCGCCTCGTCGTTGGGCGCGTCGCGGCGGTCGGCGTAGATGGTGGCGGTGCTCATCTGCAGCCACACCGTCGGTGGGGCTGCCGCCCGGGCGATCGCCTCCCCGACGACCCGGGTCGAGTCCACGCGCGAGTCCATCATCTGGCGGAGGTTCTCGGGCGTGTACCTGCAGCTGACGGTGCGCCCGGCGAGGTTGACCACCGCGTCGGCGCCGTCGACCTCGGCGGCCCACGGCCCCAGCGTGCGGCCGTCCCACCCGACGTGCCCGATGCCCGGCTCGAGCGGGACGGGATGCCGGCTCAGCACGACCACCTCGTGCCCGTGCGCCGACAGCGCGCGTCGCAGGATGCCGCCGACCTGACCGGTTCCCCCCGGGATGACCACCTTCACCCGGCGAGCATAGGGGCGGGTCGGTCAGAGCCAGCCGTTCCCGTCGGCGATGAGGACGGCCTCGGCCCGGTTGCCGGCGCCGGTCTTGCCGATGGCGCTGGAGAGGTGGTTGCGCACGGTGCCCTCGGACAGGAAGAGCCGACGGGCGATCGCGGCCACCGGGGAGCCGTCGCGAGCGGCCAGCAGCACGTCGGTCTCGCGCGGGGTCAGCGGTGACTCCCCGGCCACGAGGCTGTCGGTGGCCAGTGACGGGTCGACGACCCGCAGGCCCGCGTGCACCCGGCGCACGGCGTCGGCGAGCTGCGCCGCCGGGGTGTCCTTGACGACGAACCCGCTCGCGCCGGCCTTCATCGCCCGGTGCAGGAAGCCGGGGCGCCCGAACGTGGTCACGATGAGCACCCGCGTTAGCGGGAAGGCGTCACGCACCGCGGCGCACGCGGTGATGCCGTCCATCCCGGGCATCTCGACGTCGAGCAGGGCGACGTCGGGACGGAGCTCGGCCACGGCCGGCAGCACCTCGAGCCCCGACCCGACCTCCGCGACCACCTCGAGGTCGGGCTCGAGGCCGAGCAGCGCCGACAGCGCCCCCCGCACCAGGGCCTGGTCGTCGGCCAGCAGCAGCCGGATGGGGGTGCCGGTCATCCGACGGCCACCCGCAGGACGTGCCCGTGGGGCGGCTCGACCCGAGTGGTGACCGTGCCACCGACGGCGGCGGCCCGCTCACGCAGCCCGGTCAGCCCGCTGCCGGGGTGCGCTCCCCCTTCCACGCCCCCCGCCGGTGCCGTGCTCGCCCCACCGTCGTCGACGACCTCTGCGGCATCCGGGCCCAGGCGCACCGTGCACCGCGTCGCGCCGCTGTGCCGGATCACGTTGGTGACGCCCTCGCGCACCGTCCAGGCGAACAGCTCGCGCAGGTGCGACGGCACCTCGTCGGTGGAGTTGGGCAGCACGGCCTCGATCTCGGCGGCGGCCAACGCCGTTCTGGCCCGGGCCAGCTCGCCGGGCAGGGTCAGCTCGCGGTAGCCCTCGACGGCCCGGCGCACGTCGGCCAGCGCGTCGCGCGAGAGCCGCTCGAGGTCGGCGAGCTCGGCCCGGGCCCGCTCGGTGTCGACATCGAGCAACCGGTTCGCGAGCTCGGCCTTGACGGTGATGACGGTGAGCGAGTGGCCGAGGATGTCGTGCAGGTCGCGCGCGAACCGGGTGCGCTCGTTCTCGACGGCCAGCTCGGCGTTCTTCTCGTGCGCCCGGACGAGGTCGGCGTTGCGCGCCATCATCTGCCGGATGCCGAAGACGGCCACCGACGCCGCGACGATCGAGAACACCAGGCCCACCGGGCTCGACCACGTGGGGTTTGCCGCGTACAGCAGGAAGGTGAGCCCGACGAGGAGCACCATCGCCAGGGCCGCCCCCCGCAGCGAGAAGACCATCACGGCCGCGACGGCGCAGTAGACCAGCGAGTTCATGCCGGGCTCACCGAGGGTCGCGACCATCACGCCGGCGAGCGCGAGCAGCACCCCCAGGTCGAGGAGCGCGCGGGGCCGTGCGGGTGGGCCGGCGAAGCCGTCGCGGTCGCGGCGGAGCCGCACCCAGATCGTCATGTAGAAGGTGCCGAAGACGATCGTCACGAGGCCACCCACGACGCCGGCGACGGTGTCGCGCGTGCGCCAGGCCTCGGCGAGCGGGTCGAGCAGGAAGAACAGCCAGATGGCGGCGAACCCGATCCCCCAGCGCCGGGCCACCGGCGCCGAGGGGATCGGGGTTCCGCTCATGGTCGTCACGCTAGCCGTCACACCCGTGCGGTGTCCTTGCTCATCCGCCACGCGGCGCCGAGCACGAAGATGGCCAGCCAGGCGAAGGCGTTGACCACGGCATACCAGGGCAGCTCCTGGGTCAGCGGTGCGCGCGCCACCTCGGCGACGCCGTACATCGGTGTCCAGTAAGCGATGTCGCGCACGATCGGGCTGTACGACGTGAGCGGGAAGAACAGTCCACCGAGGAAGGCGAGCAGCGCCAGGCCGGGACCGACCACCTGCATCACGTTCTCGCCCGGCACGAGGTAGCCGACGAACACCCCCAGCGCCGCGAAGGTCATGACGCAGGCCAGGGTGAGCAGCCCGCACCTGACCCAGACGTCGAACGGCATCTGCGGCTTGCCCTGCACCGCCCCGATCACGTAGACGGCGATGATGGCGAAGGCGCCGGTGAAGACGGCGACGAACGCCTTGACCAGGATGTAGGCCGCCGGGTGCAGCGGGGTGAGCCGCAGCTGGCGCGACCAGCCGAGCGCCCGCTCGACGGCCACTCCGGCCCCGACCGAAGCCGCGATCAGGGCGCTGCCGTACATGGCCATCGACACCATGACGTAGGCCGACACGTTGCCGACGCCCACCTTCTCCTCGCCGCCGCTGCCGGATCCGAAGACGAAGAACATCGCGGCGGGGAAGACCAGGGCGAAGATGATCGTGCGGCGGTTGCGGAGCATCCGGGTGAGCTCGATGCGCACGAGGGTCGGGTTGAGTCCGCCGAACCTCGGCACGCGC
>DASSQL010000165.1:0-2824 GCA_035702525.1 Ornithinibacter sp.
TGCCCCAGCGCCTCGGCGGCCTCGTCACCCGACTCGCGTGCGGCCGCGAGCTCCTCGACGGCGAGGGCATGGCGCCGCTCGAGGGTGGCGCTGCGCCAGAGGGCGAGCCACCCGGCGCGGGCCGCCCACCCGCGCAGGGCCGGGTCACCGAGCCGCCTGGCCACCGCCGTGCCCTCGTCGACGAGCGCCTCGACCTCCGGCTCGGCGCCGCGGCGGTAGTAGAGCTGCACGGCCAGCGCGAGCATCAGCACGCAGCGCACCCGGGAGTCGTGGTGGTCCAGCCCTCGCAGCACGGCGCGCAGGTCCTCGACGAGGTCGTCGTCGACCTCCTCGTGCTCCTGGGGCAGCCACACCGAGAACCGGGTGAGCTCGACCACCGCGCGCGCGACGCGCTCGGGGTCGTCGTCGGCCCGTGCCAGCGCCACCGCCTCGACGACGGCCTCCACGACCGGTCGCCAGCGGGCCGCCCAGGCGGCGGCCTCGGAGAACGAGAGCAGCAGCTCGTACCGCTCCTCCCGAGTCCCGGCCGGGTCGAGCGCGTGGGCGTCGAGCGCCTGGCGGTAGAGCTCGGCGGCCTCGACGTTGGCGAAGTCGCGGCGCGCCTCGGTCGCCGCCGCGGCGGCGGCCCGCCAGGCCTGCGGCGCGTGCACCGGGCCGGCTGCGAGCCAGTGGTGCGCGAGGTCGAAGGCGCGCTCGGCCGGCGCGAGCGAGCCGCGGGGCACGGTGTCGAGCGCGTGCGCGATCCGGGCGTGCACCCGCGCGACCCGGGCCGGCGACGCGGCCGCGATCACGGCATCCCGGGTGAGCGCGTGCTCGAACACCAGCCGGCCGTCGTCGCGCTGGTGCACGATGCCCGCCTCCTGGGCGGGCTCGAGCCGGTCGGTCACCTCGTCCGGGCCCCACCCGCCGACGTGGGCGAGCAGCAGCGGCGAGTGCTCACGACCCAGGGCCGCCGACACCAGGAGCACCTCTCGCGTGGCATCGGGCAGGTCCGCGAGCCGGCGGGCGACGACGGTCTGCACCGACTCCGGCACCTCTCCTCGCCAGCCCTCGGTCGTGGCGGCGAGCCGGGCCAGCTCGACGAGGAAGAACGGGTTGCCCCCGGTGCGGGTGCGCCAGTCGTCGACCCGGTCGGGGTTCGCGTCGGCGCCGCTCACCGAGGCGACCAGGGCGCGTGCATCGGCCGCGCCGAGGCCGCCGAGCTCGATCGTGCGGGCGCCGTGCCGGGCCAGGGCCACCCCGAGGTCGGCGAGCGCGCCGGTGGGCTGCGGCCGGGCCCGCCGGGTGGCGAGGAGCGCAACCCGGTCACCGGCCCCCAGCGTGCTCACCAGGTGGGTGAGGGCCCGCAGCGTCCGGGTGTCGGCCCAGTGCAGGTCCTCGACGACGAGCAGGACCGGCTGGTCGCGGGCCCGGTCACGCACGGCACGGGCGAGGGCGTCCTGCACCGCGAAGGCCCGCTCCGGACCGAGGTCTGCGGCGTCGGTGGGGCGCTCCGGCTCGGCGGGTCGATCGATCCCCAGACCGTCGAACAGGGCGTACCAGGGCCACAGCGGCGGGGCCCCGTCGTCCTGCGAGCAGCGCCCGACCGCAGCGACCACACCCACGGCGGCTGCGGTGGCGAGCGCGTCCTCGACGAGGCGGGTCTTGCCGGTGCCCGGGTCGCCGACCACGAGCACGGCCCCGGGCGCACCCGTCGCCGCGGCACCGAGCACCTCGGTCACCACGGAGCGCTCGGCCTCCCGGCCGACCATCGCCCAGCTCGACGCGGGCGTGCCTGAAGGTGGGGTCACGGCGCCGGATGCCGGGTGAGGGCCTCTCGCGGGGACAGCGGGGTCGTCGTCGGAGGCCGGGAGCACCGATGCCGTCTCGGGGCGCAGCCACGCCCCGAGACTCGGCGACTGCCGCAGCACGGCCTCCTCGAGGGCCCGCACCTCGGGCCCGGGGTCCAGGCCCAGCTCGTCGGACAGCAGCTCGCGGTAGCCGCGCAGCAGCTCGAGTGCCTCGACCTGCCGACCGGTGCGCACCAGGGCGAGGGCCTGCAGCGACCGGGTGCGCTCACGCAGCGGGTTCCGGCCGCCGGCCTGCTCGGTGGCGGCGAGCACGGCCGCGTGCTCGCCCAGCGCGAGCAGGCCGAGCGCGGTGTCCTCCTGCGCCGTGGCGCGCAGCTCGTCGAGCGCGGCGCGGTCGGCGAGCACGTCCGGGTGGTCGCCGAGGTCGGCATAGGCCGTCCCGGTCCAGGTGCGCAGGGCCTCCTCGAGCGCCTCGACGTGGGCAGCGACCTCCTCACGGCTCGGCCACGAGTCGTCCGGCCCGGTCGACAGCTGCGACCAGAGCGGGGCCAGGGCGCCGTGCCGGGCGCGGCCCTCCCGACTGAACGCCACGGCATCCACGTGTGCCGGGTCGAGGTCGAGGCGGTAGCCGTCGTCGGTCGTCACGAGCACCGTGGGCCGGGCCCGGGGGGCGAGGTCGGGCTCGAGCACCCGGCGCAGCCCGGAGAGGTAGGCGTGCAGGGTGCCGTGGGCACCGGCCGGCGGGCCGCCGCCCCAGACCAGGTCGACGAGCCGGTCGGCGCTCACCGTGCCGCCGGGGGTGAGCGCCAGGGCAGCCAGGATGCTGCGCGGCTTGCGCGCCGGAAGAGGGACCGCACCCTGCGGCCCCTCCACGCCCGTGCTCCCCAGCACCCGGACCCTCACGAGGGCCAACGATAGCCAGCGAGGGCGCAGGTCAGAAGGTCATCGCGGGTGCTCGGAGGTCAGGCGAGGGCGGCGTAGGCGACCGCGATGGCGGTGCCGACCACGGCGTTGTTGCGCACCAGCGCCAGGTT
>DASSQL010000166.1:0-4261 GCA_035702525.1 Ornithinibacter sp.
GCGAGCAGTGCGCGGATGCCGGCGACGGCGTCGTCCCGCAGGGCACGGGGGAGGGCCTGCACGGTGAACACGTCGACGACGAGGTCGAAGGCACCGACGAGGTCGTCGGGCAGGTCGAGCAGGTCGGCGACGCGGTAGTCGACGTCCGTCCCGGCGTGCCTGGAGCGCGCGAGCTCGACCGCCGACGGCGCCAGGTCGAAGGCGACGGTGCGGTACCCGCGTGAGGCGAGCAGCTCGGCATCCGCACCGAGACCGGCGCCGACGACGACGGCGCGCCGCCCGGCCCCGGCGCCCGCACGGTCGACGTGGGCGAGCACCGGCGGGTACGGTGCCGTGCGGTCCCAGGGCATGTCGACCTCGTCGCGCGCGGCGGCGGACCACAGCTCCTCGAACCAGCGGGTGGGCTCGCCGTCGGCCCCGGCCGCGCCGGCCAGCCGACCGGCCTCGACGTCCCAGTCACGTGAGTCGGGCATCGCCCCACCGTAGCCGGGCGGCCCACCGCTCAGCGGCGCTCGAGGCGCACCATCACCTCGGTGTGCGGAGTCTGCGGGAACATGTCGAAGACCCGTGCGGTGAGGGGGTGCAGCGACGGCATCGCCGCGAGGTCGCGGGCGAGCGAGTCGACGTTGCAGCTGGAGTACAGGACCGTGCTCGCGGGCGACGCCTCGAGCCAGCCGGCGAGGGCGGCACCGATCCCACGTCGCGGCGGGTTGACGACGACGAGGTCGGGCGCGGGGGAGAGCACGGCGGTCGTCGCGTCGCCCACGACGAAGGTCGGCAGGTCGGCGGATGCGGGCCGAGCAGCAGCCACGCTCGCTCGCGCCGCGTCGACCGCCTCTGCCGAGGTCTCGACGCCGAGCACCGTGCGACCGGGGGCGGTGGCGTGCCGCGCGAAACCGCCCAGGCCGCAGTAGAGGTCCCACACGACGTCCGGCGCGGCGTCGTCGACCCAGTCGCGCGCCTGCCGGTAGAGGGCGCCCGCCACCGCGGTGTTGGTCTGGAAGAACGACTTCGGGCCGAGCAGCAGCGTGACGTCACCGACCCGCATCGGCAGCAGGGTCTGCGCGGTGAGCGCGACCTCGGTGTCGCCCTCGAGCACCGCCTTGTGCTCCGGGTGCAGGTTCGCGGTGACCACCCGCGCCGAGGGGAGGACGGCCAGCAGGCGCGGGAGCGCGGCCCGCAGGTCGGCCAGGTGGCGGTCGGACCGCAGCACGAACCGCACGAGGTGCTCGCCGGCGGGGGAGTGGGTGACGATGAGGTACTTCAGCTCGCCGCGCCGCGCCGGCACGTCGTAGGGCTCGAGGCCGAGCTCGGCGACGAAGCGGTGCAGGGGGTCGAAGGTGGCGGCCAGACCGGGCTCGTACAGGCCACAGCGGCGCAGGTCGACGCCGCGTCCACGCTCGTCGAGGATGCCGAGGGTCGGGTTGCCGGTGTGGCCGCCGACGACCAGCTTGGCCTTGTTGCGGTAGTGCGACGCCGGGCTGCGCGCGGGGTCGAGCCAGGTGAGCCGCGGGGCGACGCCGGCCAGCGCCGTACCGGCCCGCTGCTGCTTGGCCGCCAGCTGCTCGGCGTAGGGCGTGCCCATCAGGGTGCACGAGCGGCACCGGCCGGCGTCGAAGTAGTCGCACTGCATGGTGCGGCCAGCGTATGCCGCGGTGGGAGGCTGTCGGTGCCGCGGCCTAGCGTGGGGTGGTCCGGTTGCACCGAGCCAGGAACCGACCCAGGAGGAGACCACCATGACGACCCTCGCGAACCGCCCGAACACCGCGCTGATGGTCATCGACGTGCAGAACGGCGTCGTCGCCGGCAGCCACGACCGTGACGGCGTGATCGGCAACATCGCCGCCCTGGTCGACAGGGCCCGGGCGCAGGAGGTGCCGGTGGTCTGGGTGCAGCACTCCGACGACGGCCTCGAGCTGGGCAGTGACGACTGGCGCATCGTCGACGAGCTGTCGCCCGCCGACGGCGAGCCGGTCGTGCAGAAGAACTACGGCGACTCCTTCGAGGCGACCGACCTCGAGGACGTCCTGGCCGGCCGTGGCGTCGGGCGGGTCGTGGTCACCGGCGCGCAGAGCGACGCGTGCATCCGGGCGACCCTGCACGGTGCCCTGGTCCGCGGCTACGACGTGACCCTGGTCGGCGACGCGCACACGACCGAGGACCTCACCCAGTACGGCGCGCCCAGCCCCGACCTGGTCATCTCGCACACGAACCTGTACTGGCAGTGGGCCAGCGCGCCCGGTCGGCAGGGAGACGTGGTCACGACCGGCGAGGTCGAGTTCACCACGCCGCCGGGCTGAACCTGCGGGTCGGGGGCCCGAACCCGCAGTGTCGAGGAGGGCGCGGTTCCGGTCGTCGAATTGGTACTTTGCAGCGGAATCCGTAGGCGGGTAGGGTGATGCCGAGCGATATCCGAACCCCTGTGAGAAACGTCCCCACCCGAGGGTGGGGGAGGAGGCGCCCCCATGACCGACCAGCTGCAGACCGCACCCGCCGTGCCCGCGCACGACCCCGGCACCTACCGGCGCCTGCCGGAGCGCACCCGCCCGGTCGACCCCGAGGTCGTCGAGCGGCTGCTCGCCGCCGAGTGGGCGCGGTTCACCTCGTGGTCGGGGGAGTCGGGGGCCCACAACGAGCGGGCCAGCAAGTCGCTGCCGCTCGGCGTCACCAGCTCGTTCCAGCACTGGGAGCCGTACCCGATCTCGATCGCCTCCGCCCGGGGCGCGTGGCTCACCGACGTCGACGGCAACCAGCTGCTCGACCTGTCGATGGGCTTCGGCGCGATGCTGGTCGGCCACCTCAACCCGCACGTCGTGGAGAAGGTGACCGAGGCGCTCACCCACACCGGCACCCTGTTCGTCACGCCCTCGCCGCAGGCGACCGAGATGAGCGAGCGGTTCTGCGACCGGTTCCAGCTCGACATGATCCGGTTCACCAACTCCGGCACCGAGTCCCTGATGTACGCCATCCGCTGCGCCCGTGCCTACACCGAGCGCAAGGCGATCATCAAGATCGAGGGTGGCTACCACGGCGGCTACGACGCGCTCCAGGTCTCGGTCAAGCCGGGCCTCGACGAGATCGGCCCGGCCGACGCGCCCACCCCGCAGGTGCCCTTCGACGTCGAGGCCGGCACCGTGCACGTCATCGCCTACAACGACCTCGGGCAGCTCGACCGCGTGCTCGCCGAGCACGGCAGCGAGATCGCCGCACTGGTCGTCGAGCCCGTGATCGAGAACCTGTCGATCGTGGTTCCCGACGAGGGCTACCTCGCCGCCGTCCGCGCGGCCTGCGACGCCCACGGCGTCGTCCTCATCTTCGACGAGGTCAAGACCGGGCTCACCGCCGGCTACGCGGGCGCCGCCCAACGGCTCGGCGTCACGCCCGACCTCATCACGCTGGCCAAGTCGATCGGTGGCGGCCTGCCGCTGGCGGCGTTCGGCGGCAAGCGCGAGGTCATGGAGGTCGTCGTCGACGGCCGGATGGCCCACTTCGGCACCTACAACGGCAACCCGCTCGTGATGGCGGCCGCCCAGGCCGTCGACGAGATCTGCACCCGCGAGGCCCTGGCCGAGGCCGAGGCCGTCAACGTGCGCGCCCTACAGGCCATCGACGCCATCATCGACGAGTACGAGCTGCCGGCCCACACCGTCGGCCTCGGGGTCAAGGGCTGCGTCACCTGGTCGACGACCCCGGTACGCAACTACCGCGACTACAAGGCGACCGACTTCGCCCTCGCCGAGCTGTCCTGGCTGTGGGGCGTGAACCGGCACATCCTGACCCCGCCCGGCCTCGACGAGCAGTGGCTGGTCTCGCTGGTGACCACCGACGCCGACATGGCCACCCTGGTCGACGACTTCCGCGAGCTCGCCCAGGCCCTGCGCGCCTGAGCCGTCGTTCCGGTACGACCCGTCGCCGACCCCCGCCGCCCTCGAGGCCGCGGGGGTCGGCGCGTCGACGGCAGGCACCCGGCTGACCGGTCAGGGCCGCCGCAGGGGAGGGCGGGTGGACCCCGCGCGACCCCTGCTGGGAAACCGTAACTGACATAATGTTGATTATCGGCGTTACTGACCCGTGCTCGTGACCACTTCCGGGGTGACTGGTCAGCAGCAGCCGCC
This sequence comes from Ornithinibacter sp., assembly GCA_035702525.1. GTDB lineage: Bacteria > Actinomycetota > Actinomycetes > Actinomycetales > Dermatophilaceae > Fodinibacter. The sequence goes on from DASSQL010000166.1 coordinate 4,116, forward strand.
GTCGGCCGCCCGGCGGGCCCGAACCCGCACCAGCTCGCGCTGCGGCGCCGTGGGCGTCACGTCGTCGTGGTCGTGGGCCAGCGCGACGACCGGCATCACGAACCGGTGCTTGGCGACGCACCGCACGTGCACGTGCTCCACCGGGC
>DASSQL010000167.1:0-8738 GCA_035702525.1 Ornithinibacter sp.
GCCGACGATCGGCAGCGAGCCGTCGTGCTTGCGGTGCTCGTAGAGCATCGACTCGTCCTGGATCCGCCCGCGCTGGTAGCCGGTCTCCATCGCTCCGAGCACCCCTCCGCGCTCGGAGATCCGGTCGAACTCGGCGAGCACGGCGGCCTCGACCAGGTCGGTCAGCTCGTCGACGACGAAGGCACCCTGCAGGGGGTTCTCGTTGACCGCGAGGCCCCACTCCTTGGTGATGATCATCTGGATGGCGAGCGCGCGTCGCACCGACTCCTCGGACGGGGTCGTGACGGCCTCGTCGTAGGCGTTGGTGTGCAGGCTGTTGGCGTTGTCGTAGATCGCGACGAGCGCCTGCAACGTGGTGCGGATGTCGTTGAAGTCCATCTCCTGCGCGTGCAGCGAGCGGCCCGACGTCTGCACGTGGTACTTCAGCTTCTGGCTGCGCTCGTTGGCGCCGTACTTCTCCTTCATCGCGATCGCCCAGATCCGGCGGGCGACGCGGCCGATGACGGTGTACTCGGGGTCCATGCCGTTGGAGAAGAAGAACGACAGGTTCGGCGCGAAGTCGTCGATGTCCATGCCGCGGGCGAGGTAGGCCTCGACGTAGGTGAACCCGTTCGCGAGGGTGAACGCGAGCTGGCTGATGGGGTTCGCCCCGGCCTCGGCGATGTGGTACCCGCTGATCGACACCGAGTAGAAGTTGCGCACCTTCTGCGCGATGAACCACTCCTGGATGTCGGCCATCATCCGCAGCGAGAACTCGGTGGAGAACAGGCAGGTGTTCTGGCCCTGGTCCTCCTTGAGGATGTCGGCCTGCACGGTGCCGCGCACGACCTGCAGGGCCTGCGCCCGGATGCCGTCCGCCTCGTCCGCACTCGGCTCACGACCCTGCTCGGCCGCCCACGCCTCGACGGCGCGGTCCATCACGGTGTTGAGGAAGAAGGCGAGGATGGTCGGCGCCGGGCCGTTGATCGTCATCGAGACGCTCGTGGTGGGCGAGGTGAGGTCGAAGCCGGCGTACAGCTCGCGCATGTCGTCCAGGGTCGCGACCGAGACGCCGGAGGTGCCGACCTTGCCGTAGATGTCGGGCCGCTTGTCGGGGTCGCGGCCGTAGAGGGTGACCGAGTCGAAGGCGGTGGAGAGCCGGGTGGCGGGCTGGCCCTGCGAGAGCATCTTGAACCGGGTGTTGGTGCGGAACGGGTCGCCCTCGCCGGCGAACATCCTCGCGGGGTCCTCGTTGTCGCGCTTGAACGGGAAGACGCCGGCGGTGAAGGGGAAGTAGCCGGGGAGGTTCTCGCGCCGCAGGAAGGAGACGAGGTCGCCGTCGTCGGAGTACCGGGGCAGCGATACTCGACGGATCCGGTTGCCGGACAACGACTCCCGTACGAGCGAGGTGTGGATCTCCTTGTCGCGCACGGTGACGACCTGCTCGTCGCCGGAGTACGCCTCGACGACCGACGACCAGCCGGCGAGCTGGCGCGCGACCGACAGCGGCAGGTCGTCCTGGGCCGAGTCGAGCAGCGCGTCGACGCCGGCGCGGTCGGAGCCGGCCCGCGCGAGGTCGGCACCGACCTCGGTGAGCCGCTGCACGCGTCGGGCGGCGTCGGCGAACCGGCGGGTGTCGTCGTGGTAGCCGCGCACCGTCTCGGTGATCTCGGCAAGGTAGCGCACCCGCTGAGGGGGCACGACCTGGCGCAGCACCGACGAGTGCCGCACGGCGACCGGGGCGAGCGCACCCTCGGACACCTCGAGGCCGACCTCGCCGAGCAGGCCACGCAGCTCCTGGTAGAGCGCGGTGACGCCGTCGTCGTTGAAGGTGGCGGCCGAGGTGCCGAACACCGGCATGTCCTCGGGCTTCTTGCCGAAGGCGCCGCGGTTGCGCACCATCTGGCGGCCGACGTCGCGCAGCGCGTCGAGGGCGCCACGGCGCTCGAACTTGTTGATCGCGACGACGTCGGCGAAGTCGAGCATGTCGATCTTCTCGAGCTGGCTGGCGGCGCCGAACTCCGGCGTCATGACGTAGAGGTTGACGTCGGCGAAGCTGGTGATCGCGGCGTCGCCCTGGCCGATGCCGGGGGTCTCGACCACGACGAGGTCGAAGCCGGCGGCCTTGAGGATGGTGAGCACGTCGCCGAGTGCCTCGGGCACCTCGCGGCTGCCGCGGGTGGCGAGCGAGCGGAAGTAGACCCGGTCGCCGTCGAGCGCGTTCATCCGGATCCGGTCGCCGAGCAGCGCGCCGCCGCCGCGGCGGCGGGTGGGGTCGATCGCGATGCAGGCGACCCGCAGCTTGTCCTGCTGGTCGACCCGCAGCCGGCGCACCAGCTCGTCGGTCAGGCTCGACTTGCCCGACCCGCCGGTGCCGGTGATGCCGAGCACCGGGGTGTGCCGCGCGGCCGCAGCCTGCTGCAGCTCGGCGCGCAGGTCGTCGTCGAGGTGCCCGGTCTCGGCCGCGGTGATCGCCCGGGCCACGGCCGACCGCTCGCCGGAGATGACGGCCGCCGCCGTGGTCGGCCCCTGCTCCCACAGGTCGGTGTCGCAGGCCGCCACGACCTGGTTCACCATGCCCGGGAGCCCGAGCCGCTGGCCGTCCTCCGGGCTGAAGATGGTGACGCCCGCGGCGCGCAGCCGCTCGATCTCGGCCGGCACGATGACCCCGCCGCCGCCCCCGACGACCTTGACGTGCCCCGCGCCCGACTCGCGCAGCAGCTGCACGAGGTACTCGAAGTACTCGACGTGCCCGCCCTGGTACGAGCTGACGGCGACGCCCTGCACGTCCTCCTCGATGGCGGCGTCGACGACCTCCTTGACGCTGCGGTTGTGCCCGAGGTGGATGACCTCGGCCCCCTGGGCCTGCATGATCCGCCGCATGATGTTGATCGACGCGTCGTGCCCGTCGAACAGGGCGGACGCGGTCACGATGCGCACCGGGTGCTCGGGCACGTGCAGGTCGGGCGTCGAGGTGGTCGGCTGCGCTGCCATGGGGATCCCTTTCGTGGCGTTCTGCCGATACTAGGACGTCCTAGTACCTACTCGGAAGTCACCAGCACTCGCCTCAGCTTTCTCGCCCGACGCCGGAACCTTCACCTTCGCAGCACAACGGTTCCGGTGTGAAGGTGAAGGTTGTCGCACCGGGCGGGAAAGTTGGGACGTGCTCATCGGGCGACGGCGGACGCGTACGGGTCGGGCGCGGCGGCATCCACCAGCCACTCCGGAACCGACCGCAGGAACGGCTCGTCGACCCGGCTCACCGGCACGTCGGCCTGCAGCCGGCGCCACGACTCGGCCCGGTGCAGGCACGAGATCCGCTCGGCGTCGGTGAGCAGCTCGCGCAGCACGGCGCGGTCCCACCGGTCGGTCCACGGCTCGAGGTAGGCGTCGACCGCGCGCCGCACCTGCGGGCCGTCCGGCTCGAGGCCGAGTCGGTTGCGCATGATCCACAGCGGGATCCGGGCCGCGGTCAGCGGGTGGGTCCACAGGGCGTCGCCGAGGTCGATGTAGGCGATGGCGCCCCCGGGCCGCCGGAACGCGTTGCCCAGGTGCAGGTCGTTGTGCTGCAACGACGGGGGGATGCCGCTCGCGGCCAGTCGCTCCGCCGCGTCACGCAGGCGCGGGAGGCCGTCGGCGACCGCGGCGGCCTCGGTGTCGTCGAGCCGCCGCGGGTCGGCGTCGGGCAGGGCGCGCGAGGCGTCCGCCAGCGTCGTCACCCAGTCGACGACGGCATCCGGCTGCTCCGGGAAGGTCGGCACCCCGGTCGCGAGCACGGTCTCGGCGTGGTCGGCGAGCACCTGCTGCACGTCGGCGAACCCCTGCACCACGTCGACCCAGTCCGGCACCGGCGGCACCTCCTCGTCGTGCCACATGGGCAGGCCGAGGTCAGCGGTCGCCAGCCACCCGCGCTCGTGGTCGACGGCGAGCGGTGTGGCCACGGCATCCGGGGCGAGCGTGTCGACGACCTGCACCAGCGCCGCCTCGAACGCCTGTGACGGCGCGTTCTCCTTCACCCACACCCGGCCGGCGTCGGTCTCGATCCGCGCCACGACCGACCAGAAGCGCACCCGCTCACGGACGACCGGCGCCGTTGCGCGCACCCCGGTGGCCTCGAGGGCCGGCACCAGCCAGGCCGCCAGGTCGGCCAGCCAGTCCTCGCTCTCCCACCGCGCGGGCAGGTCGCGCTCAGGCACGGCGCCCCGCGACCCACTCGACCGCCTCGACGTAGCCCTGCACCCCGTGCCCGATGACGTGGTGGTCGCACACGTCGGTGAGGTAGCTGTGGTGGCGGAACGGCTCGCGGGCGTGGATGTCGCTGATGTGCACCTCGACGCGCGGTACCCAGCAGGCCGACAGCGCGTCGCGCAGGGCGACCGAGGTGTGCGTGTAACCGGCGGCGTTGACCACCAGCCCGGCGATGCCGGCGCGGCCCTCCTGCACCCAGTCGACCAGCGTCCCCTCGTGGTTGGTCTGCCGGAAGTCGAGGAGCAGCCCGGCCCGCTCGGCGGCCTCGAGGCAGAGCGCCTCGACGTCGGCGAGGGTGGCGCTGCCGTAGACCTCGGGCTCGCGCTCGCCGAGCAGGTTGAGGTTCGGGCCGTTGAGCACCAGCACCGTGCGGTCGTCCATGCCCCGGAGTATGCCGGTCCGGTCAGGGCGACGCAGGCGGGAGTCGCCGATGAGCACTCCGCGCGCCCTCACGCCTGGTAGGTGGTGCAGTCGCATCACCTACCAGGCGGTGGACGAAGCCGTAGAGCCTCAGGCCCCCGGATCCGCGACCGAGAGCTCGTGCAGGACGGTCAGGGTCGGTACTGGTCGGTGACCAGCCCGCTGCAGGTCGTGCTGGTCGCGATCGTCCCCGTGGCGGCGAGCTGGCCCTCGGCCGTGGTCGCGCGCTGGCGGCCGAGGTTCCACGACAGCCAGTCGTCCGTCGGGAACGGCTCCCCGAGCGAGTCCTGCGTGACGCACGCGGCGAGCTGGGCCGGGAGCCCGTCGATGATGGTCGGCGTGGCGTCGGCGGACAGCGTCGACAGGTAGAGGGTGTCGAGCGGTTGGCCCGCGTCGTAGCGGTCGATGTTACGAGCCGCGACCCACGCGTCGGGGTTCATCGCCGCGAAGCCGAGCGCGAAGACCGCGGCCGACACGAGCACCGCCCGGGGCACCCACCATCCGGTCAGCCTGATGCCGGCCACCAGCAGGAACACCACGACCAACCCGAGCCACAGCTCGAACCCGTCGACGAACACGCGCAGCACGGTGTAGCCGAACGCCTCCTGGTACAGCGACATCCGGTACAGCGCACTGGCGACGACGGCGAGGGTGAGCACGCACAGGGCGCCGAGCAGCAACCGGAGCAGCAGCCGGTCTCGAGGGGTGGCCTGCGAGGCGCGGCGCACGGTGAGCCCGACCACGACCACGGTGAGGAAGGTGGCGACGGTGAGCTGGCCGAACCCCTGGTGCACGTACTCGGCGTAGGTGAGGCCGGTGGTCTCCTGCAGGTACTGGTGGCCGCCCCACATCGCGGCTGCCTGGGCGACCAGGAAGGCGGCGAACAACGCCACGACCACCCCGACCGGCACGGCCCACTCCCAGCGGTGGGTGGCGCGTCGCCCCTCAGGCAGGGCGAGGTCGGCGACCGGCGGCGGGTTGATCGCGAGGTACGCGCCGGTCAGGACGACACCGGCGACGAGGAAGAGGACGAAGGTGCGCACCACGATGGTGTCCCAGCCGAGGTCGGGCACCAACGCCTCGGCCCACGACCCGAACAGGGCGTCGCCGGAGGCGAACAGGCCACCGAACAGGGCCAGCGCCACGAGCGAGAAGCCGACGGTGCGCAGCACCGGCCACAGCTTCGACACCTTCGTCGTCGCCGTGATCGTGCGACCCAGCAGCGGCAGGCCACGCAGTGCGGATGCCGGCCACGCGGCCACGCTGAACGGCACCGAGAGCAGGGTGCGCGCCAAGGTCATCCCGGCCGCGGCGACCACGACCCCGACGAGCACCATCAGCGGGACGACGCCACCGGCATCGCGGATCATGGTGGTGGACGCGAGCAGCGCCGCGAGCACGGCGCACGCGATGGTCCACGGGGTGCGCCGGTAGCGGGCCACGACCCACATGAGCAGGCCGGCGGCGAGCAGGGTCAGTGCGAACGCCAGGCCGACGTTGCGCTCGGGCCAGGTCAGCGCCGCCCAGGCGCCGATGCCCAGGGCCCCGAGCACGGCCAACGGCTGCACCGGCACGCCCTTCTCGGGCCAGAGGTTGTCGAGCACGCCACCACCCGCACCGGGACCGCCCGGACGTGGCGCCGGTGGGGGCGCCGGGGTCGTGGGGGTCGGGGCGGGGGCCGCCGGCGGGGTCTGGCTCGTGGGGGTGGTCGGTGCGGTCACGGCTCTGTCCTCCAGGAGGTGGGTGGGCCGACCGGCGCGGGCGCGCCGGGGCAGGACGGCGCGCAGGTGCGCGCCGGTGGTTCCGGTGGGGGTCGGCAGCGCCGTGATGGTGCCGCCGTGCAGTTCGCAGACCCAGCTCGCGATCGCCAGGCCCAGGCCGGTGCCGCCGGCGGAGTCACCGCCGGAACCGAACCGGTCGAAGACCCGCTCCACGCGGTCGGCGGGGATGCCGGGTCCCTGGTCGTGCACCTCGAGCCACCAGGTGTCGTCGTCGACCGCGCGGGCGACCACCCGCACCTCGCCCTGGGGCGGGCTGTGCCGCACCGCGTTGTCGACGAGGTTGGCGACGAGCTGGGCCAGCCGGGCCGGGTCGGCGACGACGGTGAGGTCGGCCGGGTGCGTCTCGTGGCGCACCACCACGGCCCGCCCGCCGACGAGGGCCTCGGCCACGGCCACGCCGAGCAGGTCACCGACCCGCACCTCGGTGAGCGCCAGCGGCGCGGCGCCGGCATCGATGCGGGACAGGTCGAGCAGGTCGCCGACGAGGGCGCTGAGCCGCTCGCTCTGGGTCAGGGCGGCCCGCAGTGCGTCGTCGTCGGGCCGCACGACGCCGTCGACGAGGTTCTCGAGGAGGGCGCGCTGGGCGGTCAGGGGGGTGCGCAGCTCGTGCGACACCGTCGCCACGAGCTGGCGGCGCTGCTGGTCGGCGGTGGCGAGGTCGGCGGCCATCGCGTTGAACGCCCGCCCCAGGGTGCCGACCTCGTCGGACGACGTGGCGGTGACCCGTTGCGCGTAGTCACCGGCCGCCATCCGGCGTGCCGCGGCCGTCATCTCGCGCAGCGGCGAGGTCATCCCCCGAGCCAGCCACTGGGTCACGGCCAACGCCGCCGCGACGGTGACGGGCACGCTCATCCACCACGGCACCTCGGCCACCTCGCCGACCCCGGCCACGACCACGGCGACGACCACGCTGGCACCCACGAGCAGGCCGAGCTTGACCTTGATCGAGGCGACCCCGTCGAGCGGCCGGTCGGTGTTCACGGCGCGACCTCGAGGGCGTAGCCGACGCCGTGCACGGTGCGAACCCGGTCGGCGCCGATCTTGGCCCGCAGCGCCTTGACGTGGCTGTCGAGGGTGCGGGTGCCGGAGGCGTCGGCCCAGCCCCAGACCTCGCGCATGAGCACGTCGCGGCTGCGCACCGTGCCGGGCTCGGTGGCGAGGGCGCACAGCAGGTCGAACTCGAGCGGGGTCAGGTGCACCTCGGCGCCGCGCACGGTGACCCGCCGCCGGGCCTCGTCGATGGACAGGCCCCCGACGTCGGTGTGCGCGTCACCGGATGCCGCGAGCGCCGCCGCCCGCTCGACACGGCGGAGCAGGGCCCGGATGCGGGCCACCACCTCGCGCATCGAGAACGGCTTGGTCACGTAGTCGTCGGCTCCGACCGCGAGCCCCACCAGCAGGTCGGTCTCGTCGTCGCGGGCGGTGAGCATGAGCACGGGCACCGGCCGGGTGGCCTGGATGCGGCGGCACACCTCGAGCCCGTCGAAGCCGGGCAGCATGAGGTCGAGCACGACCAGGTCGGGCGCGTGCTGCTCGAACGCCTCGACCGCGCCCGGGCCGTCGTGGGCCTGCTCGACGACGAAGCCCTCGGCACGCAGCCGATCGGTGACGGCCTGGTTGATCAGCGGCTCGTCCTCGACCACCAGGATGCGCGCGGCGGTCGTGCTCCCCTCGGTCATGCTGCGAGCGTAGGACCGCGGGGGTGTGGCCCGTGGGGGCACCGTGTGGAGATCGTGTGAAGGTGCCGGGAGCCCGGCAGGCGGGGTCAGGCGGGCAGGCGGCGCTGGCTGCGGAAGGCCGTGGGCGTGATGCCGGTGCAGCGGGTGAAGTGGTGACGCAGCAGGGCGGCCGACCCGAAGCCGGCGTCGCGGGCCACCGCCTCGACCGGGAGGTCGGTCTCCTCGAGCAGCTGGCGGGCGCGCAGCACCCGCTGGTCGGTGACCCACTGGTGCGGCGTGGTGCCGGTCTCGGCGACGAACCGCCGGGCGAAGGTGCGCGGTGACATCGCGGACCGCCGGGCGAGGTCGTCGACGGTGAAGGCCTCGTCGAGGTGGTCGAGCATCCACTCGAGCACCGGCCCGAGGCTCTCGGCGGTGGTCGTGGGCACCGGCCGGTCGATGAACTGGCGCTGGCCGCCGTCGCGGTGCGGTGGCACGACCATCCGGCGGGCGATCGCCGTGGCGACGGCACTGCCGAGCTCGGTGCGCACCAGGTAGAGCGCGGCGTCGATGCCGGCGGCCGTACCGGCGCTGGTGATGACCGTGCCGTCGCGCACGTACAGCACGTCGGGGTCGACCCGGGCGAGCGGGT
>DASSQL010000168.1:0-10780 GCA_035702525.1 Ornithinibacter sp.
AGGCGCAGGCGGCGGCGTACGTCGTCGACCTGCTGCGTGAGGTCGGCCTGGAGCCGCAGACCTTCGAGAGCGACCCGGGGCGGGTCAGCGTGGCCGTGCGCATCCCGGGTGCCGACCGCGAGCGCGGTGCGCTCTGCGTGCACGGGCACCTCGACGTGGTTCCGGCCAACGCCGCCGACTGGTCGGTCGACCCGTTCGCGGGGGAGGAGCGCGACGGCTGCGTGTGGGGACGTGGCGCGGTCGACATGAAGGACATGGACGCGATGATGCTGGCGGCGGTGCGCCACCTGGCCCGCACCGGCACCGTGCCGCCCCGCGACCTCGTGGTGGTGTTCTTCGCCGACGAGGAGGCCGGTGGCACCAAGGGCTCGCACTTCATGGTCGCCGAGCACCCCCAGGTGTTCGAGGGCGTCACCGAGGCGATCAGCGAGGTGGGTGGCTACAGCGTCACGGTCACCGACCGCGACGGGCGGGAGCGGCGCACCTACCTGCTCCAGACCGCCGAGAAGGGCATCGCCTGGCTGCGGCTGACCGCGCACGGGCGGGCCGGACACGGCTCGGTACCCAACGACGAGAACGCGATCGTGCGGCTGGCCGAGGCCATCTCGCGGATCGCCGCCCACAAGTGGCCCCGCGAGTTCATCCCCTCGGTGCGCACGCTGCTCGACGGCCTGTCCGAGATCACCGGCACGGCCTGGTCCGACGAGGACCTCGACGAGCTGCTCGAGCACCTCGGCGGCGCGCAGGGGTTCGTGCGGGGGACGTTGCAGGACACCAGCAACGTGACGATGCTCGACGCCGGCTACAAGCACAACGTCATCCCGCAGCACGCGTCGGCCAACGTCGACTGCCGCTTCCTGCCCGGTCACCAGGACGAGCTGCTCGCCACCGTCCGCGACCTCGCCGGCGAGCACGTCGACGTCGAGGTGCTGCACCAGGACATCGCGCTCGACGCGCCCTTCGAGGGCGACCTGGTCGAGGCGATGGTCGCGGCCCTGCGCACCGAGGACCCCGACGCCGACGTGCTGCCGTACTGCCTCTCCGGCGGCACCGACAACAAGGCGCTGTCCTTGCTCGGCATCACCGGCTACGGCTTCGCGCCGCTGCGGCTGCCGGCCGACCTCGACTTCGCGCCGATGTTCCACGGCATCGACGAGCGGGTTCCGGTGGAGTCGCTGCGCTTCGGCACCCGCGTGCTGCTGCGGCTGCTCGAGACCTGCTGACCTCCCGCCCGTTCGACGACACGCCCGGTCCGGCCGCCGGTCCGGGCGTCGGTGCGGGCTCAGACCGAGGCGCTCATCGACTGCCGCGGCCGGATGATGCGGCGCCGCAACCAGGTCCGGGTTCGACCGCCGAAGTAGGTGACGCTGCGCTCCAGCTCCCAGCGCCCGTACTCGGCGTGCTCGGTGAGCTGCCGCCGGATGTCACCGCGCCCGACCTCCCTGCCGAAGGAGAGGACGAGGTACTCGTACTCGACCATCGACACATTGTGCCCAAGGACCGGTAGCGTCAGCACCATGAGCGACGATCCGCGTGCCGCACTGAGCCAGCTCGTCGCCGCCTTCGAGCGCCACCTCGAGGCGAGCAGCACCCGGCACGGTGACGACGACCCCACGGTCGTCGCCGCCTACGAGGACCTCGCCGACGCGTTCGAGGCGTACGACGGGGCGCTCTACGACGCCTACGGCGAGATGACGCCGCTCGACATCTACAGCGGGGACGACGACCCCGACGACGTGGATGACGACGATGACGATGACGACGTGGACGACGCGGACGACGACCGTGGTGACGGCGACACCCTCGACGACCACGACGACGAGGACGGCGACGGCGCGCGCCTGTACTCCGGCCTGGACGACGACATCGAGTACGACGACGACACCGACGAGGCCGACGACACCGTTCGTCGCTGACCGCGCGGTCACCGACCCCGACCCGGTCGGTCAGGTGTGGTCGACCGACACCTCGTCGAGCGCGGTCACGATCTGCTCGGGCAGCTCGACGTCCTCGGCGTCGAGCAGCGCCGCGAGCTGGGTCGGGGTGCGGGGGCCGATGATCGGTGCGGTGACACCCGGCCGGTCGCGCACCCACGCGAGGGCGACGACGGCCGGCGCGACCCCCAGCCCCTTGGCCGCGGTGTGCACCGCCTCGACCACGCCCCGGGTGTGGTCGCCGACGTGCCGCCCGGCGAACCCCGCGAACTCCTCCGAGGCGAGCCGTGAGTCGGCCGCCACGGTGGTGCGGTAGCGCCCCGCGAGCACCCCGCGCCCCAGCGGGGACCACGGCAGGAGCCCGAAGCCGAGCGCTGCCGCGGCATCCACGAGCTCGCGTTCGGGCGTGCGGGCGACCAGGCTGTACTCGACCGAGTTCGCGACGAGCGGCACGCCGGTTGCCGCGAGCAGCGACATCGTGCGCGCGGCCTGCCAGCCGACGTGGTTGGACACCCCGACGTAGCGGGCCCGGCCGGTCTCGACCGCCCAGACCAGGGCGCTGACGGTCTCCTCGATGGGGGTGTGCTCGTCCCAGGTGTGGGCGAGCCAGACGTCGACGTGGTCGGTGCGCAGGCGGCGCAGCGAGGTGTCGAGCTGGTGCATCATCGCCCGGCGCGAGCAGTCGACGACCCGGTTGCCGGTCGCACGGCTGATGCCCGACTTGGTGACGAGCACGACCTCGTCGCGGTCGGGGCCCTCCAGGAGGTCGCCGAGGAGGTCCTCCGCGGCGCCCCCGGCGTACCCGTGCGCGGTGTCGACGAGCGTGCCACCGGCCGACCGGAAGGCCGTGAGCAGGTCGCGGGCGTCCTCGGGGGAGGTGCGGGTGCCCCACGCCATCGTGCCGAGCCCGAGCCGCGAGACGGCCAGACCGGAGGTGCCGAGGCGGCGGGTCAGCATGGCGGCGACCCTATCGCCCGACCCCTCGCTACCGTGGGCGCCATGCGGCTGGCGATCTCCTGCGGTTATGCGGGCATGGGACTGGGAACGGACACGCTCGACCTCGTGCTGGAGGCGGAGCGCCTCGGGTACGCGCAGGCGTGGGTGGCGGAGGCCTACGGGTCGGACGCCCCGACCGTGCTCGCCTGGCTCGCCGGGCAGACCTCGACGATCGGGCTGGGGGCCGGCGTCATGCAGATCCCGGCGCGCACCCCCGCGATGACGGCGATGACCGCGGCCACGCTCGACAGCCTCAGCGGCGGTCGGTTCCACCTGGGGCTCGGGGTGAGCGGGCCGCAGGTCAGCGAGGGTTGGCACGGGGTGCGGTTCGCCGCGCCGCTGGCCCGCACCCGCGAGTACGTCGAGATCGTGCGGATGGCGCTGCGCCGCGACAAGGTGGCCTACGACGGCGCGCACTTCACCCTGCCCCTGCCGGACGGGCCGGGCAAGGCCCTGCGGCTGACCATCCGGCCCCCGCGCACCGACCTTCCGATCTACCTCGCCGCGGTCGGGCCCCGCAACCTGCGGCTGGCCGGCGAGGTGGCCGACGGGTGGCTCGGCATCTTCGTGTCGCCGGAGCACTCGGCCGACCAGCTGGCCGAGGTGCGGGCCGGTCGTGCGGCCGCGGGCGCCGGCGAGCCCGGTGACCCGATGGCCGGGTTCGACGTCGTGGCCTCGGTGCCGGTCGTCGTCACCGACGACCTCGAGGCGGCGCGCGCGGCGCTGGCCGACTACACCGCGCTGTACATCGGCGGCATGGGCAGCCGCGAGCAGAACTTCTACAACGCCCTGGCCCGGCGGATGGGCTTCGACGAGGCCGCGGACACCATCCAGGACCTCTACCTCTCCGGGCGGCCGCGCGACGCGGCGGATGCCGTGCCCTTCGACCTGATCGACGCCACCGCCCTGATCGGGCCGCCCGAGCGGATCGCCGAGCGGATCGGCCGCTACGCCGACGCCGGGGTGACCACGCTCAGCGTCGCGCCGCACGCGGCGACGACGGCCGAGCGGGCCGCGGTGCTCCGCACGGTGGCGGACGCGCTGGAGGCCTCCGGCGCGGGAGGGACGGCCTGAGGGAGACCGGGCAACGGGCGAGCCGGAACGCCTCGGAGGCCCATGGCTCACCACGTGAAGCATCAGGACCTCTCCAGATGCGCCTCCCGGGCGGCCCGGTCGAGCCCAGTCCGCAGCCACGGTCGGGCGCGCCGGACGCGACGGGCCGCACGGCAGGAGTGTGCGAAGGCCACCCCCACAGCACCTAGGCTGTCGGCTCGTGCCCGTCGAACTCAGCTACTTCCAGGCCCTGGTCCTCGGCGTCGTCGAGGGACTCACCGAGTTCCTCCCGATCAGCTCCACCGGCCACCTCACCATCGCCGCGCAGCTGCTCGGCCTGCCGGTCGACGACCCCTCGATCACGGCCTACACCGCGATCATCCAGATCGGTGCGATCGTCGCGACCTTCATCTACTTCGGCGGGAAGATCGCCCGGCTGTTCCGCGCCTGGGTGCGCGGGCTGACCTCCGCCGAGGGGCGCGAGGACAAGGACTACACCCTCGCGTGGGCGGTCATCGTCGGCTCGATCCCCGTGGGCGTCGTCGGCTTCCTCGCCCGCGACCTCATCTCCGGGGCCCTGCGCAGCCTGTGGGTGGTGGCCTTCGCGCTCATCCTGTGGAGCGGCGTCATCTGGGTCGCGGAGCAGCGGCACGACGTGCTCGAGAAGCGCGGCATCCAGCGCGGCGAGCACGACATCACCCTCATGGACGGCCTGGTCATCGGCCTCGTCCAGTGCTTCTCGCTGATCCCCGGGGTGTCCCGCTCCGGTGCGACGATCTCGGCCGGCCTGATGCGCGGCATCAACCGGGTCACGGCCACCGAGCTGTCCTTCTTCATGGCGATCCCGGCACTCACGGCCGCGGGGCTGTTCGAGGCGGCGCGGGGCAAGGACGACCTCGTCGGGCTCGGCCTGGGGCCGATGCTGCTCGGCATCGTCGTGGCGTTCGCCACGGCCTACGCCTCGATCGCCTGGCTGCTGCGCTTCGTCGCCAGCAACTCGCTGCGGCCGTTCATCTTCTACCGGGTCGCCCTGGGCCTGCTCGTCATCGTGGCCCTCAGCGCGGGGTGGATCACCGCCACCTGACCGGATGCCGCGTGGTGCGGGACACTGGCGGGGCCCACCTCTCGCCGGGACCCGAGGAGTCGCCGTGCTGACGGACAGTGACCTGGTCGCCTTCGTGGCCGCCTCCGACCTCGACAGGTCACGCGCCTTCTACGAGGGCGCCCTGGGCCTGTCGTTGCTGGAGCAGACCGCCTTCGCGTGCGTCTTCGACGCCCACGGCACCCAGCTGCGGGTGACCGGGGTCGAGGAGGTGGCCAACCCCGGGTACACGGTGCTGGGCTGGCGCGTGGCGGACGTCGCGTCGACCATCGACCACCTCGTGCAGCGCGGGGTGCGGTTCGCCCGCTTCGCGGGCCTGGACCAGGACGACCGGGGGTGTGGGCGACACCGAACGGCGACCGGGTCGCCTGGTTCACCGACCCCGACGGGAACGTCCTGTCCCTGACCCAGCCCGCCTGAGGATCGAGCGCCTCAGAGCCAGCCGCTGCGCTTGAACGCGCGGTACAGCCCCAGGCACGCACCACCCATGACGGCGAGGATGACGAAGTAGCCGTACCGGAACTCGCCGTCGCCGATCCGCACGCTGGCGGTCAGCTCGGGCATGTAGTCGAAGTTCATGCCGTAGACGCCGGCGATCATCGTCGGCACCGCGGCGATCGCGACCCACGCCGAGATCTTGCGCATGTCGGTGTTCTGCTGCACGGTGACCTGCGCGAGGTGCGCCCCGAGCACGTCGGTGAGCAGCCGGTCGTACGACTCCACGTGGTCGATGACGGCCTGCAGGTGGTCGGAGACGTCGCGGAAGCGCAGCCGCAGCTCACGGTCGGTGACGTGCGAGCTGTCGTCCTCGTGCAACGCCATGAGCGGCGCGGCCAGCGGCGCTGCGGCGCGCCGGAACTCGAGCACCTCGCGCTTGAGCCGGTAGATCGTCGAGGAGTCCATGTCGGCGCCCGAGAACACCGCCGTCTCGATCTCGTCGAGGTCGATGGACACCTCGGCGTCGATGGCCGTGTAGTTGTCGACGACCGTGTCGACGATGGCGTGCAGCACGGCCATCGGGCCCAGCCGCATCGCGTCGGGATCGGCCTCGAGCCGGTGGCGCAGCCCGGCCAGGGGCGCCGCCTCGCCCCGGCGCACGGTGACGATGAACCGGTCGCCGAGGAAGCACATCAGCTCGCCGGTCTCGATGTCCGAGCTCTGCTCCACGTAGCGCAGCGGCTTGAGCACGACGAAGACGCTGTTCTCGTAGAGCTCGACCTTGGCCCGCTGACGGCCCTGGATGGCGTCCTCCACCGCCAGGGGGTGCAGCTGGAGCTCCTCGTTGACGTCGTCGAACTCGGCCTGGGTCGGGTTCTTCAGCCCGATCCACAAGAAGTTGCCCGGTGAGCCCTCGCTGCGCAGCGCCGCGAGCTCGTCGCTGAGGTCGCCGCACTGGCGCCGTTCGCCATCGACGTAGATGGCCTTGTCCACGATCACGAGCGCCATTGTGTCCCCACGGGTGCGCCGACCCGCGACACCCCCACCCGGGCGGGCACGGCGCGCCCTACAGTGGGCTCTCGTGGCCATCGTCCTGCTCCTGCGGCACGGGCACTCCACCGCCAACGCGCAGGGGGTGCTCGCGGGCTGGACCGAGGGCGTCGGCCTCACCGACACCGGTCGTGAGCAGGCGGCCCGGGTGGCCGAACGCCTCGCCCCGCTCACCATCGCCCGTGCCGTCTCCAGCCCGCTGCAGCGGTGCCTCGAGACGGCATCCGTGGCACTGGCCGGCCACGACGTCGGCCAGGACGACCGGCTGGGGGAGTGCCACTACGGCGGCTGGACCGGGCGGTCGCTCGCCGAGGCGGCCAAGGAGCCGCTCTGGAGGGTCGTGCAGGACGACCCCGGCGCCGCGACCTTCCCCCCGGATGCCGTGTTCGCGGCGGAGTCGCTCACCGAGATGGCGGCCCGCGTCGTCGGCGGCGTGCGAGCGCTCGACGCCGAGGTCGAGGCCGAGCACGGGCCGCACGCGGTGTGGGTCGCGGTGAGCCACGGCGACCCGATCAAGGCGGTCGTCGCCGAGGCGGTCGGCGCCGGGCTGCCCGGGCTGCAGCGGGTGCGGGTCGACCCCGGGTCGCTGACCGCCGTACACCTCACCGAGCACCGGATGGTGCTGCTCGCGAGCAACACCGTGCAGGGCGACCTCGCCCCCCTCGTGACCCGCCCGGCGCACGCCCCGGCCGGCGACTCCGAGGTCGGTGGAGGGGGCGGCTGATTGCTCGTCGCCCTTGTTGCGAATAATGTGCAACAAGAGACCTCGACCGGCAAGGAGCAGCGCGTGCACGTCCCCGACGGCTTCCTCGACGCCCCGACCTCGGTCGGCACGGCCGTCGTCGCCGCAGGGGTCGTCGCGGGCTGCCTGGTGCGCTCGGCCCGCCACGAGCTGACCGACCGGTCCGCGCCGCTGGCCGGGCTGGTCGCCGTGTTCATCTTCGCGGCGCAGATGGTCACCTTCCCGGTGGGAGCAGGAACGTCCGGCCACCTCCTCGGCGGGGTGCTGGCCGCCGTGCTCGTCGGCCCGGCCACGGCCACGCTCTGCCTCACCGTGGTGGTCACCGTGCAGGCGTTCCTCTTCGCCGACGGCGGGGTGAGCGCCCTCGGCACCAACGTGCTGCTGATGGGCGTGGTGGCGGTGTGGGTCGGCTACGGGGCCTTCCGGGTCGCCCTGGCGGTGCTGCCGCGTCGGTTGTCGAGCGTGAGCGTCGCGGCGGGCGTCGGCGCCCTGGTCAGCGTGCCCACCGCGGCCCTGGCGTTCGTGGGGCTCTACGCCCTCGGCGGGGCCGCCCCGATCCCGCTGGCCCAGCTGGCCGCCGTCATGACCGGCTGGCACGTCGTCATCGGCGTCGGCGAGGCCGTCATCACCGTGCTCGCGGTGTCGAGCGTCGTGGCGGCGCGGCCCGACCTCGTGTACGGCGCCCGCGGTCGCCTTCCCGTGCTCGTCCTGCGCACCCCCGAGCCGGTCGCGTGAGCACCCGCCGCCTCGTCGCCATCGGGCTGGCCGTGAGCGCGCTCGTCGCGGGCGTGCTGTCGTTCTACGCCTCGGGCCACCCCGACGGCCTGACCCACGTCGCGCAGTCCCTCGGCTTCTCCGGCACGGCCCGCAGCTCGGTCACCTCCGGGTCGCCGCTGGCCGGCTACAGCGTCGCCGGCGTCCGCGACGCCCGCCTCTCCGGTGGTCTCGCCGGGCTGCTCGGCCTGGCGGTCGTCGGCCTGGTCATGACCGGGCTGGTCCTCCTCCTGCGGCGCCGCGCGCCGCGGAGCGAGGACTGAGGTGGGCTCGGGTCACTCGGCGCACCTGCACGTCGACGGCACGACGGCGCTGCACCGGCTGCCGGCACACGCCAAGCTGGTCGGTCTGGTCGCCTTCGTGCTGCTCGTCGTCTCGGTGCCGCCCGACAACCGGCTCGCCCTCGCGGCGCTGCTCGTGCTGGCCGCGGGCGTGCTGTGGAGCACCCGGGTACCCGTGCGCCACCTGCTGCCACGGTTGGCCGTCGAGCTGCCGTTCGCGGTGTTCGCCGTGCTGCTGCCGTTCGTCGCCATCGGGCCGCAGGTGCAGGTCGGCCCGTTCACGGTGTCGCAGACCGGCCTCGACGCCGCCGTGGCGCTGCTGCTCAAGGGAACCTGCGGGGTCGTCGTGGCCGTGGCGTTCGCCGTGACGACCCAGCCGCGCGACCTCGTCCGGGCGCTGCAGCACCTGCGGGTGCCCGACACGCTCGTCACGATCGCGGGGTTCATGGTGCGCTACGTCGACGTCGTCGGTGACCAGATGCGCCGGATGCGGGTGGCCCGCGCCTCCCGCGGCTTCACCGCCCGCTCGGTGCGCGCCTGGCCGCCGCTGGCCGCGAGCACCGGAGCGCTCTTCATCCGCAGCTACGAGCGGGGTGAGCGGGTGCACCTCGCCATGGTCAGCCGCGGCTGGTCGGGCCGGATGCCGGTCACGGCGCCGCTCGTCGCGACCCCGGCCCAGTGGGCGCTCGCCCTCGCGCCGGCCGCCGCCGCCGCCGTGGTCACCGTGGGGGTGCGGCTCGGATGAGCGTGCCCGTGCTCGACCTGCGCGGCGTGGCCTACGCCTACCCCGGGGGCCACCAGGCCCTGTTCGGGGTCGACCTGCACGTGCACCCGGGCGAGCGGGTCGCCCTGCTCGGCCCCAACGGCGCCGGCAAGACGACCCTGGTGCTGCACCTCAACGGCATCCTCACCCCCGGCGCCGGCTCGGTGACGGTGTCGGGGCTGCCGGTCACCGACGCCAACCTGCTCGAGGTGCGTCGGCGGGTCGGCATCGTCTTCCAGGACCCCGACGACCAGCTCTTCATGCCGACGGTGCGCGACGACGTGGCGTTCGGGCCGGCCAACCTCGGCCTGCGCGGCGCCGAGCTCGAGGCCCGGGTCGTCGAGGCCCTCGACCTCGTCGGCGTGGGCGACCTCGCCGACCGGGCGCCGCACCACCTGTCCTTCGGCCAGCGCCGGCGGGTCGCCATCGCGACCGTGCTGGCGATGCGACCCGAGATCCTGGTGCTCGACGAGCCGTCGTCGAACCTCGACCCGGCCTCGCGACGCGAGCTGGCCGGCATCCTGCGCTCGCTCGACGTCACGGTGCTGATGGTGACCCACGACCTGCCCTACGCGCTCGAGCTGTGCGAGCGGGCGGTGGTGCTGTCGGAGGGCACGGTCGTCGCCGACGGTGCGACCCGTGCGGTGCTCGGCGACGCGACGCTCATGGCTAGACACCGCCTGGAGCTGCCCGTGGGGTTCTCGATCTAGGGTGGTGCCCATGCCAGCAACCGTGTTCGACCCGCCCGAGCGATTCGTCGCCGGGACCGTCGGGCCGCCCGGCGGCCGCACCTTCTTCCTCCAGGCGAGCGGGGACGGGCGCCTGGTGTCGGTCTCCCTCGAGAAGGTCCAGGTCAGCGTCCTCGCCGACCGGGTCAACGAGCTGCTCGACGCGCACGCCGAGGGCACCGCCACCGAGCCGCTCGGGGGCGGCGACACCGACCCGCTCGCGACCCCGATCGAGGACGAGTTCCGCGTCGACACCCTGGCCCTGGCCTGGGACCCCCTGCGCAACGTGCTCGTCATCGAGTGCCACGACCAGGACCCCGAGGAGGCCGAGGAGGAGACCGTGCAGACCCTGCGCGTGGTGCTCAGCCCGGTCGCCGCCCGGGCCTTCGCCCGACGGTGCGGTGCGGTCGTGTCCGCCGGCCGCCCCTCCTGCCCGTTCTGCGGCCAGCCGCTGGACCCGACCGGCCACATCTGCCCTCGTGCCAACGGGTACCGACGCTGACCTGGTCGACCTCCTGACGAGCGGGGTCCTCACCCCGGTCGGCCGGATCGTCGACTCCTCCAACGGCGCCCTGCTCTGCTCGGTCGAGGCCGGCGGCCGGGACGCCGACGCCGATACCGCGCCGGTGCTCGTCATCCACAAGCCGGAGGCCAGCGAGCGGCCGCTGTGGGACTACCCCGACGGCACCCTCGTCGCGCGCGAACGGGCCGCCTACCTCGTCAGCGCGGCCGGCGACTTCGACGTCGTGCCCCCGACGGTGCTGCGCAACGGGCCGCTCGGGCCGGGCTCGGTGCAGCTGTGGGTCGGCCCGGTCGAGGGGGAGCCCGAGCCGCTGGTCGACGTCACGCCGGCACACGAGGTGCCCGAGGGGTGGGTCGTGGTGCTCGAGGGCGAGTCGCCCGGTGGGCGGCCCGTGGT